>CAYTDU010001155.1:0-1817 GCA_964436395.1 uncultured Gemmatimonadaceae bacterium
CGTGATGTTTCTCAGTCCGTACGAACGGCTCTCGGTGTTCATTCCCAATCCGGATGCAGCAGTCGCTGGCGTCCCGTTTGAAGAGCTGATCGAGAGGTACGGGCTGGACAAACCGTTCTACGTTCAGTACTACGACTGGCTACGGGAAGTGTTCCACGGAAATCTGGGGTGGTCAGCTTCGGCACGAATGCCGGTGTCACAGGCGTTGTCCCGCTATTTTCCGGCAACAGCGGAGTTGATGCTTCTGAGCGCTGTGCTGACTTTCGCCGGCGGGATCTTCCTGGGAACGTACTCAGCGACCCATCACAACAAACTCGCCGATCAGCTGGCCAGAGTGGGAACGAGCATAGGGGTATCGCTTCCCGAATTTGTTTTCGGATTGGCGGCGTTGGTCATCTTCTACGCATGGCTCGGGTGGTTCCCGCCCGGTCGTCTCAGTTCCTGGGCAAAGGAAATCGTCCACCTCTCCGAGTTCAATCGCTATACCGGGATGAACACAATCGATGCAGTGCTGAACGGCCGTTTTGACGTTCTCGCCGACTCATTGAGGCACCTTATTCTGCCTGCCCTGACCTACTCCATCGGATTGCTTTCGGCGGTACTCCGTCTGATGCGCTCCTCCCTCCTGGAGACGTTGGGTAAGGATTACGTGACCACGGCACGTGCCAAGGGCCTCTTGGAGAGGGTCGTGATCCACAAGCACGCACGGCGCAACGCCCTTCTGCCGGTAGTCACCCTGGCGGGATCCATTGTGGCCAGAATGCTCGGCGGAGCAGTCGTAGTCGAAGTCGTCTTCAACTACCCTGGGATGGGTCGATTCATCGTGGTAGCTGCTCAGGGGCTTGACTTCGCGGCCATCCTTGGTGCCTCGCTTCTGATCGGCATCTTCATCATCATCGTCAACCTGATCATCGACTTCCTGTACACGGTCCTCGATCCAACGGTGACATTGGGGTGATGGTGTGTGAACGCCTTCTCTAGACTGATCAAGAATCCTCTCGGCCTGGTTGGATTGGTACTGGTGCTGTTCTGGGTGATCGTTGCTATCATTGCGCCGTTCATCGCGCCGCCACAGAATCCTCGCGACCCGTACGCCATAGCACGGACAGGATTCTCCTCCATCCCCAAACCGCCGTCGGAGAAGGCCGTTTTCGGAACAACGAGCGGTGGGTACGACATCTTCTACGGCATTGTCTGGGGAAGCCGAACGGCATTTCGAGTGGGTCTAATTGTTGTCAGTTGCAGCGGGCTGATAGGGATCGCCTTGGGAGGACTGGGGGCGTTCAAGGGGGGATGGGCCGATGAGGTAGTCATGCGAATAACCGACCTATTCATGAGTTTTCCGTTCTTGATCGCGGTGATCGTGATGAGCATCGTCCTCGGAAAGGGTTTGGACAAGGTGATCCTTGCGCTGATCATCTTCGGATGGCGCAACTACGCGCGCGTCATGCGAAGCGAGGTGCTCTCAATAAGAGAACGTGCCTACGTGAGTGCCGCTGAGAGCCTCGGTGCCAGCAGGCTTCGGATCTTCGTCCGCCACGTTCTTCCCAATGCGGTGTTCCCGGCTTTCGTCATGGCAACTATCGACATCGGTACGATGGTGCGGATTGCAGCGGCGTTAAGCTTTCTCGGCGTTGGCGCAGAGCCGGGATATGCGGACTGGGGACAGATGATTAGCTTTTCACGACAGTGGCTTCTGGGGATCGTCGGCAGCCCATTCCACTATTGGTATACGTATGTCTATCCGGCCATTGCCATTCTCACTTTCGTGCTCGGCTGGACGCTTCTTGGAGATGCGCTGCGAGATGTTCTCGACC
>CAYTDU010001156.1:0-1815 GCA_964436395.1 uncultured Gemmatimonadaceae bacterium
AGCGCAAGGGGCCGGAATACCAAATGCTTTCCAAGATGCCTTTCGACCCGTCGACGAACTGACCGCGTCACTCAGCGGCCAACGCTCGTTTCCAGATCAAGCCGCAGTAGCCGCCTCCCGCCTCGCCGCTTCCCATCCGAGAATGACCTTTTTGCGGACTAAACCGCCGCCGTAGTTGCCGAACGCCCCGGTGCTCTTGATCACCCTGTGGCAAGGTACGAGATACGAAATCGGGTTCTGACCGACGGCGGTTCCAACTGCGCGGTGTGCCCCTGGGTTTCCGATACTCCGCGCAACGTCGCCGTACGACACGACAGTGCCCGACGGAATCCGCAACAATGCCTCCCACACCTTTAGCTGAAAGTTTGTGCCCTTCAATTGGAGATGGAACTGTTCGGCACCAGCTCCACCGAAGATTCGCTCGGCGATATCCATTACCGCTTTATCGTCTTGGTGAATCGATGCACCGCGCCAGTGATTCTCCAGTTTGCCGAGTGCATTCGAACCTCCAGGACTGTCCGGAAAGGAGAGTGCGCAGACGCCGCGATCGGTGAGCGCGATGAACGCTTTTCCGAACGGGCTGTCCGCAAGTCCATAGCGGATGGTCAGGCCGGCTCCGTCTGCCTTGAACTCCCCTGGTGTAACAGCATCAACTGACACAAAGAGGTCGTGCAGGCGTCCTGATCCTGACAATCCTGCCTCCCACGATGCCTCGAGAGTGCTCCTGCCCTCGACGAGCGCAGCCTTGGCGTGCTCGATGGTAAGGAACTTAAGGAACCTCTTTGGCGTAACACCGGCCCAACGCTTGAACAGGCGCTGGAAATGAAATGGGCTCAATCCGACCGCACCTGCCACATCGTCGAGCGAAGGCTGCTCGCGGCAATGCTCGTCCAGGTAGCGGATTGCCGATGTTACTCGTTCGGCGTCATTGTTCGCCATGAGGTCCAATCCAGGTTGTCGATGACGGCCGGAAGTTGGTGAGACGGAACCGGGGCGGCAACCCGATTCTTGCGCCCTTGAGTGGGATTCAGAACCGCACGATCACCTGGGAGTAGACGTAGACAGGGCTCGCCGGATCTTGATACCCGTTGGGAGCGAGGTCCGCAAACTCACCGAGCCACAACCTGGCGAAACCGGCTTCGAGCGTCGTGTGGTCGTTCAACACCTGCCAGCGGATGCGCCCTTCAATCTGGTGGCCGAGGAACTTGCCCGACTCCCCTTCTAGATCTCTGATACCCGTTGTGGTCCAAGCATCGGTAGCCTGCGCCAACCAGACCGCGCGATAACCCAGAAATCCGTTTGCGACCTGGCGCGCCGCAAACTCGAAGCGAATGCCTGGTGAGTTGATGTTGCTTCGCGCAAACGCACCGTAAATCCCGGTGGGGCCATACTCGAACCGCCTCGCTCCATAAAGCGTGTCGAACCGCCCGTTTTTTTCGTCGGTTGGATCGTCGTCGCCGCTCGCGTAGTCATACAGCACGATCAACCGCGGCCGCCATTTGAATGGAAGAGTCCGACCGAGTGCCGCGTGCACGAATAACGCCCTATGGTCCAGATCGACCAGGTCATCGACCGATGAAGTCGCCCGCGAGGTCCCTATCTGTATTGCCGATTCCAACTCGAAATCGAACTCGCCCTCGGCGGGAGCACGTGAGACCTGGAACGCCGGTGTCACGAAGTTTCGGTTGCGAGTTTGGAAAACGTCGGAATCGCTTTCGTGGAGACCGTAGAGTTGAAGTACTCCGCGAACTGCGCCGGGCCAGGGACGGGAGCGGAGATACGCTCCCCAAAAAACAACCTCGCTCCTTTCGATGT
>CAYTDU010001157.1:0-1814 GCA_964436395.1 uncultured Gemmatimonadaceae bacterium
GATGATGCACGGGTTTACAGGCCAGTTCCCGGTGGTTGGGCGCAGCCTGGGGCTGAGCGCGACGGAGCTCGGGATGGAGTCGGTAACGCAGTTCGCGGACACCGAGCGCGGGCGCGAGATGGCGTACCTCTACGGCGTGAACGCGGAGCGGCAGGTGTATGCGCGCGGGTGGTCGTTCGGGTGGGACAATGTTGATCTGGAATGGTGGTCGCTGGATCACGCGCGGGAATGGCTGGGCGATGATTTCGACCCCGAGACGGTGCCGCGGCACGTACAGATTAACCAGGAGGTCTGGGTCGCGCGGCGATGCATCATGAACGAATACAGCGCCGTTGCCCTGGGCGCGGACCGCGATGCGCTTTCCCGGGCGTTCAGCAAAGCAAACATCCGGCTGGCCGGCGAGCTGGTCAGCGACATGGATTTATCGGCCGCCACTGGCGAAGTGGCGGAACTTCGCAAGACAGTGAGTGCGGACCGCGCTCGACTCGACAAACTCGAAAAAGACATCCAGGCGCTGCGTGGCGACGGGGCTTCGGCGGCCGCGCGGGGCGACTCCGAAGCAGTCTTACGGGAACTCGAGGCGATAAGGGCGAGTCTGCGTAACGTGTAGAAAGGGGAGCGAGAACATGGATCCGGAACTGAAGAAAGCATTGGATGGCCTGCGCAGCGAGGTCGGCGAGAAGAACACCGAACTCCGCGCCGCCATCGACGAGGTGGAAAAGCAGGCCGAGGCCCGGGAGGCCACGGTCACGGAGTTGCGCGAGAAGCTGGACGAAATCGCCCAGGCCAACGAGGAGCGCGAGAAGACGCTCAAGGCGATGAAGGACGAGATGCGGGTGCAGCTCGTCAAGGCCGATCCGCTCCGCGAGAAGCGCGAGGCCGTAGCCATGCTCGGCATGGTTGCCCGCGACATGCTCGCCCGCGAGCTGAACATGCCGATCCCGCAGCGGTTTGCCGAGGAATCCGAGCGCGTGAAGCAGTTCCGCGCCACGCTGGCGGAGGGCACCGGGACGGGCATCCCGACGATCCTCAGCCAGGAGATCCTCGACACGCTGGAGGAAACCAGCGACATCCTGCAGTTCACCGATCTGCAGGTTGGCGTGCCGACCAAGGGCACGATCGTGACATGGACCGGCCGGCCGACGCTGCAGAGCAAGCGCGCCTCCACGGATACGGACATGACCGAGAGCGATCCGACGATCGGCAGCTACTCCTGGGATACCGAAGAAGCGTACTTCTTCTTCCCCGTGGACAACTGGCTGCTCACGCTCTCCCCGCTCGCCCTGGGCCAGCGGATCATGGAGAACATGCGCGACTGGTTCCTGAACGGCCTGGTGAACTGGTTCATCAATGCCGACGGCACCGCGAGCTATAACAGCGACACCGGCGTGCTGAACGACACGCAGAACGTCTACACGCTTGGCTCCGGCAAGACCGGGTTTGCCGACGTGGTCAAGACGGACCTCGACAAGGCCAAGGCCAAGGTCCTGAAGCGCGGACGCGCCCGCGGCAACTGGCTGATGCACCTCACGGTGCTCGGCGTGCTGGAGGAGCTGAACCGCACGGGCAAGACCCCGGTGGTCAGCCACGACAACGCGGGGAACGCCCGCGTGCTGTACCAGCCGGCGAAGCTGGACGAGGATATGCCGGACCTGGACAGCTCGGCGAAGTCGACCGCGTTCATGGGCTACGGCGACCTCTCGGCGTGGCTCGTGGCGATCGCGGGCAACGGGATCGAGATCGCGACCTCCAAGGAGTACTTCTTCAACCGCAACCAGACCTGCTTCCGGGCGATGGGCCACATCGACATCGTG
>CAYTDU010001158.1:0-1809 GCA_964436395.1 uncultured Gemmatimonadaceae bacterium
TTCATGCTGATGCTGTTGGTCGTGTTAGGCTTCGATTTCTGGTTCTGGTGGGTCTGGGGTGCATTCATTCTCGTCGTGAGCGGAGGACGCGTTGGGCATCCGTCTGTTATCGAGTATCACCGTCCCCTACCGCGCAACCGCCGGATACTGGGTGTCGCGACGATAGCGTTGTTTGCGGTGACGTTTATTGCCGTGCCGTTTGGATGATGCAGGTGTTGAGAGCTAATGAGCATCCACTCACCATTGCATAAGTCAAAGAACTGTTTATATTTGCGCAAACCTACCGGGGTGATTTGACATGCCGGCAAATCCGGTACGCTTTGGTGCACCAGATCCTGCTGAACCAATAGACCATGAACTGCCCTCTGCATCGATCGCCGGTGACGAGGTAGCGATGCGGCTTCGAGTCCGTCGGGCTGAAGACGGAACGTGGCGCGCGCGCCTCATATTTGGGCCGGGTGATGCTGAGACGACTCCGTCGACGGCTGAGATTTTCTGCGCTGAGAGCGAGAATGACTTGTGGCAGTCGGTTCGCGACCTTCGCGATCATCATATCCGTGACTTGTACCGCTCCTTGGTCGAATGACGGACAGTCAGGACGAACGCATTAGAAAACTGCGTCACGATCTCTCCAATCCTCTTGCCGCCATCTTGGCGGAGACCCAGTTGTTACTCCTTGGCGAAGACGCTCTTGACAAGCAAACGGTAGAATCGTTGAGGGATATAGAGGCGTCGGCACGCCGCATGCGGGAGATTCTCCAAGCAGAATAAATCCGCTCCCGTCGCTATGTGTAAATAACACCTTGACGAGTGCGGTTTCTAAGGGCAAGTTCACGATCCCAGGTACGCTTGCCTGGGAAATTCCAATTTTCCTCACCGGAGTTACAAGATGGGTGATACAGCTATTCGGATAGCCAAACGCCCGCTCATTCTGACGGGCCTAGGTGCGTTGTGCGCCGGACTGGTAGCTGGATGCGGAATGGGCCGAGTCTCAGAAGTCTCGCCTGCTGAAATCCCTGCTCTCGAACAGCAACTCGCTGAAAATCCTGGAGATGGAACGCTGCTTTTGCGTTATGCCGCGGCACTCTATTCGGCGGAGCGGTGCGACTCGGCTGTGGTCGTAGCCCGTGCCGGGATGGTGCGGCGACCGAATGATGCACTCGGACCACTGGTTGTAGGCCAATGTCTCGAACAGGGTGAAAACTACGATCAAGCCATCGATGTGTACCGTCGGTATCTGAGCGAACACTCCGGTGAGAGGGGGGCGGGGGCGATCAGATCGCGTGAAATGCTCGCGGTTCGAGGGCGCGCTACCTTGCAGGCGCGCGAGGCGCTGGCTCGGGAAAGCGAGCAGGCCCAAGTTGCAGCAGACCCACAGATCGTTGCTGTGCTGCCACTGCAGATTGTCGGCGACTCACAATATCAGCCGCTATCTCGGGGGTTGGCTCAGATGCTCACATCGGATCTGGGGCTGCTCCAGACCTTCCGTATGGTCGAGCGACTCCAGTTGGGCGCACTGTTGGACGAGATGAGGCTTGGCCAAACGGAGCAGGTGGACCAGAACACTGCAGCTCGAGTCGGCCGTCTCTTGAGGGCGGGGCGAATGGTCCAAGGCACTGCGGCAATTCCTGAAGACGCTGACGCTCGTCTCGAAGCTTCCGTTGTGATGTCAACTGGAGAAGTAACTAGTCCGACTTCTCGCTCGGGGCGGCTTCGCGATTTGCTGGACCTCGAAAAGGAAGTGGTCGTGGGTATCGCGGGGCAGCTCGGGTACACCTTGTCGGAAGCAGAACGCCAATTAATACTCGA
>CAYTDU010001159.1:0-1806 GCA_964436395.1 uncultured Gemmatimonadaceae bacterium
TGATCGTGACCGCCGTCGCCCTGCCGGGCACAAACTGAACTGTAGAAACCGTATTTCGTAAAGATCCACATTAGTTTACCTCTGTATAGACCGTTCTTCGCGCTGGCCCCGATTCTTGGCATCCCCACTACTTCCCCTCAATCCGCAACTCGCTAATGCGGTCAACTCTGTATGTCTTTTCTATGCCGTCGATGTGGCAGTATGCAGCGAGATACAGGTGCCCTCTGGACTGCAACAATGCACGTGGAGTAACCTTCCTCTGTGTAGCCCCTTTCGTTCCACCTTCGTACAATATCACGACTGAAAGATCCTCTTCGATGGCAGTACCCAAATCTTCATAGCCAACCGGCGGTTGAATGGAAAATACGCCGCCGTCTTGTATCCCGAGCGGTCGAGACAGGTCGAATAAGTCCTCTACGGTTTGCAGCCCTCTGTTTAGTTTAATAATCTTCCGCAATAACGCCATCGCCAACTGCGCGTCGGATAGGGCCCGATGGTCTTCGGAATCGGCCAGTCCCAAGTGAATCGCCAACTTCTCGAGCCGGTAGCTCTTGATTCCTCGCACGCATCTGCGGGCTAGAGCCAGTGTATCGATCACTGGATTTACGGGGAACTCCACATCCATTCTGGCTGCTGCAAAACCCAGGAAGCCGAGATCAAAGGTCGCGTTGTGAGCCAGCAAGAGTGTTTTGGGTCCACTAAGGAAGTCGAAGAAGCTTGGAAGTGTTTCACTGACCGTGGGCTGGCCTTTAACCATGGCATTAGTGATGCCGTGGATACGCGTCGCATCCTGGGGGACTCGACACTCCGGGTCGACAATCTGCTGAAACTGTCCCTGTTCTTTCCCGGCCAGGCGGAATCTCACAGCGCCGAACTCCACGATACGGCAGGACACAGGAAACAACCCTGTCGTTTCCAGATCGAAAGCCACAAATTCTATGTCAGACAAAGGGCTATTCACGTCCTTCATAGCAATGCTCCTAATCTCCTTGGTGGAGTTTGCGTGAGCTGCCCAAACAAATGTTGCTCATAGATCTGTTGGGGTGCTGCTAACGCACCAATGTTGCGCCGCAAACAATGTGTTACATGGCCCAGGTCCAGCTTTACTCCTCCGCTTTAAAGCCTCACTCTTCGATAGACTCTCAATCAGCGATTATCTCAGCGGCGGATAATTCTTTGTCACATGCTCCCTGCTCTTTCTCCTGAGTTATTCCCGGATACAACGAGCCGTACGATATACGACGGCGGTTGCCCCGTCACCCAACTCGAACGATGCCTTTTCACCTGACGCCTCCACAGCTGATACCAATTCACGCATGAAGGCCAGTCCCCTGGCTGCTTCCGGCTGGTCGAGAACGTGCGGGGTGGCGTCGAGAAGTGGGCGGGGCAGGCAGACTATACTCTTTGTGCGAGCCCGGGTTATTGCTACGTTTAATCTATTCAGGCCGTATATAAAGTCGGCCTCTTGCATCGCAAACTCTGGATCAGCGACTCCGTAACTCACAATAACGGCATCCGCTTCCTGACCTTGCATCTTGTCAACCGTGTCTACAAACGGAGGCTGCTGCCAGGAACGTATATTTTGAAGCTCGCGTTGAATCATTCGAATCTGTGCACGGTGCGGTGTGACAATGAATACGCCGTCGCGGAAGAAATGTACATCGTCCCGGAACTTCTCTCCTTCGCCGGATCGCATATGCCGCCTCAGAACGCCTGCGAGGTCGGCTACCAACTTCGCTTCCACGAGGTTCTCTTTAGCCGCCCGGACCCCGTCCAGTGCTACGATGACCAATGGATATTCTGGAT
>CAYTDU010001160.1:0-1798 GCA_964436395.1 uncultured Gemmatimonadaceae bacterium
CACAAGGCGGTGCCAAGCCTGGCTTGTCCAAGATTGCCTGTAACTCGTTTTGCACGCCCGCATACGAGAAGAATCGGCAGGCGACCCGGTAGTTGTGCTCGGTCAACTCGCGTGCGTAGTCCTTGTCGTCAAGCACGCGACGCCCTGGGCGTCTACGTCGCCAGTGAATCCATCCATGAGGATGACCTTAAAACCGCACGGATCGATGTCTGTGCGGTGGATGCCATAGCGGAATCAACCGCCATGTGTTCCCGCTCTTACTCGTGTGGACTCCCGTAGAGCGGCAGGTGGGACATCCCGTTTCGTTTCTCACCTCACTCGATAATATGGCCGTTCCTCGTTGGCCAACTGCTTCTTCGTACGAATTAGACCGCAACGACCCGTTCGACGAAGTTACCGGACACAACGCCAGTTGCAGAACCAGTCCCAGTAGTCCTCGATCATTTGAAAGTTGGGGCTGCCCTTCGGCACCTCTAACTCGACCAGCGGCAGGTTCACCTCGAACCCCGCTTTCTGAGTTCTGCAGAAGATGCCATCGATCTCGTCGCCGACACACTTCGATGGATCGAGAAGTCCCAAAACCGTGCATTCGTACAAAACCTTCTCACGAGAGTTCGTCGGTTCTGGATAGTGGGCGGTGAAGGGAAACGACAGGTTTGCGGACAGGTACTCGTGGTAGGCGCCGAGCGCGTCGTCATCTGTGACAGGCAAACGATCCTCTGTCAATCCGAGTGCCGCCAGGATTCGCTCTTTCTGGTCATCTCCGCGCGGTGACTCAGTAACGAGCTTAAGCCCATTCCAGTTGGGGTCGGTATATGTGAACACGGACATGGGGTTTGCCTCAACCCACTGCGATTTCGTTGATTACCTGGGTCACGCCTTTGACCCTGGCCACGGCCTCTTGGGCAACCTGCTTTTGGTGAAAGCTGGACAAGCGACCTCGCAGGAAAAGGATGCCGTTGTCGCACTCACACAAGACTGTTCTTACAGCATAGTACGGACTGTCTTGCAGACACTTCATCGCCGCGTCCGCAATTCCTGGGAAAACGGCAGGGTTATTGTGAACCGTCAAGGCATACATAGCTTCACCTCCGTGAATGGGAGCAGAGGGACCTTCCGTGGGCAGAAAGCCTCGCTGCCAGCAACAACTGGCCGTTCATTCAGGTCGCACAGAATCGGTGTGCGTCTCTTCACCTCGACCTCACACAGTTTCAGTTGCCAATCAGCTCAACAGTTTGGCCATGCTTGGGCGCAATTATGGTCACAAGCAGCGAAGTCTGCTCGACCCCCTGAATCGAGAACGGTTCGTTTATGCAAAAGTAGAACAGTTGGCCAGCTTGCAATTCATGAGTTTTCCCAAGTGCAGCCAAGGATACTCGTCCCTCCAGGCAGTGAAGGATGATTTCTCCCTGAGCTTCATGTGTCGGGATTGTCTCACCGGCAGGGATGACTACATGGATAATCTCCACATTGACCGTCTTGACGAGGAGCGTCTTCTGTGTGGTTCCCATCCCTGCTCCGAGCCGTCGTACATCTACTGTTTCTCCCGGTTTCACAAGTCGCTTCGTCATTGACGGAACTCCCTCTCATCAGCTAAATCAGGACGCAGCCCCGCAAGGCCTCCCGGATAATGGTCATCGCGTGCACATCTCAGCGATCAAGCTGCGGCGCGCTGGACCGATCAGTTTGCCTAGACCGGCGACGTCTGCTTCTGTTGCTTCGAAAGTTGTGTCAGAGCCGACTGCAACGTACTTCCCAAGGTTCGGATTGACGTCGCCGGTGAGCCATTGGGCGACAA
>CAYTDU010001161.1:0-1795 GCA_964436395.1 uncultured Gemmatimonadaceae bacterium
CAATGATGCAGAAGTTGCGAATGTTCTTCATAGGTGGGGGCGGGCTTGTCGTAGGGGGGCGGCTTGAGCGGCGTGGGGGAGGCTGGGGCGTGTATGTACGGGGGTTCAAATTCTATGGGATGAGGTCACGGGCCGATAGAGATTTGTATTCCGGGGCAGGAAACGCGAGTGTACCTGCCAAAGTAAGGCTCGCTAAAGCGGACAGCGTCACTTGGAATTGTCTCGAAAGTCTTCTCGAGGGCCGCGAAATATCCCGAACAAGCGGGAGGCCGCACCATTTCGAGGCTTGTCCAGGGAAAAAACCGGACTTTTTTTTCGCGGATTCGGGCCAGCTGTGCATGCACTTGTGAGGAGCTGACATTTGGTCCGCTAATAAGTGAGACATCAAAGTCGGTGGATCCGTTTGGTGGTCCGCGGGGTAGCTATCTCAATCGAAAGCCAGTCTTGCGGTGGTTCAAAAAAGTCGGTAATTATCGCGAATTCTGAAACTCGGATGTCAGCGTAGGTAAGATAGGCATGTCTCAGCACGACAAGAACGAACGAGATGAATCGCCGCAACAATTTGTCGCGCGACTAATGTCCGAAGGATCCAAGACCGCTCCCGACGCGGAATGGATCGACGCCTACCTGGCCTGGACGCTCTCCGATTCTGGTGCCGACTCCTCTCGGCATGACGATCTCGGCCGTAAAGCGGCTTGACGCATCGGTCCAATACTTGTCGAATCAATACCGTCCCCTAAAGAGTAGGAGAGCGGTATGAGTATTCTTGCGGCGGCGGGTGAATCGATTTGGGCATTGGTGCTGATTCTCGGAATCCCTGGGCTGATCGGCATTCTTTATCTACTTACAAAATACACGGACATCGACTTCAACTTCAGTATTGGCGAACTCTTCCGGGCGTCCGGCAGCGGACGCACGCGGACAGAAGCTGAGGGAGGTGTCGGTCCCAAGGCAGAGGATCCTCCACCCGTTTCGCCTGCTACAACTGGCGAGGCACTTGTAACGGGGGCCAAAGCGGGCGAAGCAGCGCCGTCCAGGAATCCTATGGATGATTCCCGATACAAGTATGAGCAATTCAATGAGGGGCTGGAGAGCAAACGGGTTCAAGGGATACTCAAGTTTCTGATCGATAGCGACGCCGAGACTGAGGCTCTTCTCGGAGCCTCTGAGTTTGCAATCGGCGGTTCGGCAAAGCTGACGTTTTCCTTGATCCGTCGACTGCTCTCAGAATTACAGCCAGCGTTTCGCAAGCTGATGGACGATGACGGGACGTTGACTTGCAGTATCAAGACGGCACATCCCGATGACGATGTTTCAGACCCGAGCGGCGATTCGGAAAAGGACGGCTCGAACGGACAGCTGGCCTGTTGGTATCTCGATAGAAATAAGAACAAATCGAAACCGGGAACGCAGCAAAGAGTTTCGCCTGTGTCTCTGCCGCGTGACGGAACACTTCCTGGTGCGGTGTTTGACAGTGGCAACGCGATCGATTGGCCTGACACCACCGTTCGCAAGAACATTGGTTTTGATTTGTCCGAAGATGAGGCTGCGCGGATTGACAACGACGAAATTGCGAGCATGTTGGGATGCCCTATCTGGCTCGATGACGAAGTCGTCGCCGTACTGGTAGTTGACTCGCAAGTTCCCAATTCATTACGTATCAATCAGGGTGAATTCGTTGACTTCCTGCTCAATTCTCTTAGCATTAAGGTCGGGTTGTTTTATCGTATCGCCAAACGTGAAAGTGAAGCTCGTGAATGGTTGCTGGAAGCCCAAGAGAAGTTGAGGGCAACTC
>CAYTDU010001162.1:0-1795 GCA_964436395.1 uncultured Gemmatimonadaceae bacterium
GAGAGGTCCTTGGGGAAGATGTGGGTGTAGGCCCCTGAAATAGCTTGGAGAGTCAGCCCCTCGGTTTCGTCGTCGAGCAGCAGCATCATCACCCCGTAGTAGTCAAAGGCCGTACACACGGTGTTCACGATTTCGGAGAGTAGGGCCTCCAGGTCCAATTCGCCGCTGATCCGTCGACTCACCTCGTACAGCAGTTCAGCTTGAACTGCCCGCCGCCGGGTCTCTTCCTGTGCCTGCTTTAACTCGGTGATGTCTCTGTTCAGCCCAACCAGCCCTATGATTCTCCCTTGTGTGTCTTTCAGGGCGACTTTTGTCGTTGAAAGCCACTGCTTCTCGCCCGTTGTCTTGTTGACGGTGGGTTCCTCTCGCCCAATCAGGGGGCGGCCCGTGCGGATCACGTGATGGTCGTCGGCGTAGTACGCCTCTGCCAGTTCGGGTGGGAAAATATCAAGGTCTGTCTTTCCCACGACCTCCTCTTGTGTCGTTGCCCCTAGGGTACGGATGTGGGCCTTGTTGTTGACGACAAACCGGCACTCGGTGTCCTTGATGAATATGTAATCTGGCAGAGTGTCGATAAGCGTGCGCAGTAAGTTGCGCTCGTTCGCCAGCCTCTCTTCGAGCTGCTTGCGCTGGCTTTCCGATTCCTCAAGTTGGGCCACTCGTTGGTGCAGGGCCTGCAACTCTTGAATCAGTTGCTTTTTGGTCTTTCCTTTATCCATCACTTTGGCCATTACGCGTCTGCTCCCTGGGTGCGGAAACCGCGCCCCCTACTAGCCTTTGAATCGTCCACCGTCATTCCTCAACGGATGCAGCGCATGTTGCGGATATTGATCGTGCGTCCGTTCGTGCGTCTGGATCAATGTCCGACGAATCAGTAGAACGCTTGTCTATAGCCAGCTGCACAAATGCCCGATCGGTACCGAGGGCAGCGCCCAGTCCCCGCACGGCGGTCTGTAGAATCGTCTCCGGGTCCATAGAGGCGCGGATCTGGGCGGAGATGTCGGCAGTAATACGTTCTCTCTCTGCCCGCTCGTGAGTTTCTTCCAACAGGCGGGCATTCTCTAATGCAAGAGCCAGGCGATTGGCTATCTCTTCGATCAGAGAGACGGTGTCGGGGGAGGCGAGTTCGCCTTCGAACCGTAGGTTGAGTACTCCCACGATTTGATCCCGTAGTTTCATCGGTACGGCTAGGCCACTGATAGTGTTGGGCTCGCGGACATTGCGGACGTTGGTCGTGCGTCCGTCCCTACATCCGTTATCCTTTGCCTCTAGCTGTTCGTCGATAACCACAGGACGGCCCTCTCGCCAGGCCTGACGTGCCTCCGGCGACTGCTCAACGGCTGGCTCAATCCCCATTCGCCGATAACGATACCCTGGAGGCCGCCCGGAGTGTCGGGTGATCTCTTGCCAAGATTCCCGCGTATAGCGCCTGTATGCCGTCTGTAGTTCTTGCAGTGCTCGCTGGGTCTCTTCCAAAAGACGGGCGTTCTCTATGGCGATCGCTATCTGGTCGGCCATCGTTTGAAGGATCGCTATATCTTCATCGGAGAAAGCTTTCTCCTCCGTGGATTGCACGTCCAGTACTCCGATTACCTGATCCCGTACTTTGAGCGGTAGTCCCATCTCGGAGCGCGTATTGGGCAAGTCGGGGTTATCGAAGAACACCGCATCAGCCCCAACATCCAGGGCGATGCGCGGCTTGCCCGTCCCCGCTGCGTGTCCCACAATCCCTACCTCGCCGACTTTCAGCCTGTGTTCACGTGCCAGCATTCGTTGCCCACCGTGCGATGATGCC
>CAYTDU010001163.1:0-1794 GCA_964436395.1 uncultured Gemmatimonadaceae bacterium
AACGCGGAGTCGGTGGCGCGGCATCCTCACCCAGCGGTCGGTCTTAGTGAGTATTCCAACCAACGCTCCGACCCCGGCTCCGAGGGATGCACCAACGACGGTGCCATAAATGGCCGCTTGGTCTCTTGACTCAGCCGCGAGCAAACAGTCGAACAGACTCTCTGGAACGCATTCCTCATATGTGGTAGCTCCGAAAACTGCGCCCGCAACGGCTCCGACTAAAGTCCCGATGATCACGCCTTCCACGACCTTGGATTTATGCCCGTATCCGAGCTCGAGTCCGGTGACGGAGCTTGCGGCGCAACGCATTGTGGAAGTGCCAAAGGCCACAACAAGGGTGTCACCCTTCGAGTCGACATACGAACCTGTGTGATTCTCCAGACCGCATTGAGGGGCTGTGATCCGGATCGTCTGACCGGGATGTAGCGGTACCTCCTGCCCATACGCGGTGGTTCCAAGGACGAGCGAGGAGACGGCTAGAAGCATTGCGCAACGCATCGGTTCCTCCAGCAAGCGACAGAAACAAGCTGCACCGGACGCGTCAAGGGAACGTCAAACCATAAACAGCCGTTGAGGCTTCCGCAGCTCTGACACGATGCGCACCGTAGTACCTGCGCCGGGTCAATCGGCGCAGCGCGCCGAGCCGCTCGAGTGGATCCGATCGTCGCGTGTGCCTCCTACAGCTATCTCCCTTGACACAAGTTGCTGTGCGTTAACATAATTAACGCGCTAGCCTGCGTGAAGAAGGAGATTCGGTCTGATGAACAAGACGACCTACCTGGGCGAACTGGAGCACATGATCCTCCTCGCAGTGCTTAGGCTCAGGGACGATGCCTACGGCAAATCCATTCGTGATGAGCTTGAGACTCAAATCGGACGCAAAGTCACACGGGCTGCTGCTTACATCACTCTGGAGCGGCTGGCGACGAAGGGGTATCTGACAACCCGCATGGGCGATCCGACCGCCGGCCGAGCTGGAAAACCAAAACGCTACTACGAGCTCACGGAAGCAGGCGAATACGCGTTGCGTGAATCAGGGCAAGCCCTGAGGCGGCTCTGGGCGGGGCACGATGCGTTCCTGGAGGAAACGTGATTCGTCCGCCACGTTTCGCATCTTTGTTGCTTCGCCTCGCAATCCGAGACTCAGACCTTCGCGACGGCGTCCTTGGCGATTTGGAGCAGGACTTCGGCTTCCACGTCGAGCTCGGTTCAAAAACGCGGCTACGCCGGCGCCTTTTGTATTGGAGAGCCGTTCTCTGGCTCTCGGCGCGGTTCGGAGTCACGTCGGCAGCACGGGCCGCCCGTCAGACAGTCTCCGCGCCAGTGCGACACCGTAACCGCGCCAAGAAACACCACACGGGGAGGAACCCCGTTGACGCATTGACACAGGACTTGCGTTACGCAATTCGGCTATTGGTCGGGGAACCCGGCTTCACTGTGGCCGCCGTCTTCACCCTTGCACTCGGCATCGCCGGATGTACAACCGTGTTCAGCGTCGTGAATGCCGTGTTGCTCCGGCCGCTGCCATATGATTCTCCCGAAGAGCTGGTCTTGGTGTGGGAGACCGGTGAAGACTATTCGCGCGGCCCTGTGGCGGCGCCCACGTATTTCGATTGGAGAGCGCAGAACCGAGTATTTGAGCACATCGTGGCTGCGTCCCCAGAATCTGCGGTGCTCACCGGTGACCCTGAACCCGAGCGTGTAAACAGCGTGTTGACGACGGCTGGGCTGTTCGAGTTGTTCGGAGTTCGTCCAGAACTGGGGCGAGGATTCCTATCTGAGGAGGAGGAACCG
>CAYTDU010001164.1:0-1791 GCA_964436395.1 uncultured Gemmatimonadaceae bacterium
TCCAACCTCCACATACCGGCGAAGAGAATCCGGGGGTTGTTGGGGTCCATTACGATGTCGGAGGCACCTGTCTCCTTGTCGACAAAGAGCACCCGTTCCCAAGTTTCCCCACCGTCCGTGGTCCTATAGACTCCGCGCTCCTGTTGCGGGCCGTACGAGTGGCCCATCGCCGCGGCGTACACGACATTCGGATCTCTGGGATCGATGATCACCCTGCCAATTCGGCCTGTTGCCTCGAGTCCCATGTGTTGCCACGTCTTTCCCGCATCGGTCGATCTGTAGATGCCGTTACCGATGGAGATGTTGCTCCTGATGAACGTCTCCCCAGTGCCTGCCCAAACGACGTTCGGATCGGAAGCAGCAACGGCCAATGCGCTAACCGACGACACTTCCTGGTCATCGAATATCGGTTCCCAATGTGTGCCGCCGTCGGTGGTCTTCCACAGTCCTCCGGAAGCTGCGCCCGCATACACAACGTTCGGGTTTCCGGGAATGCCCGCTACCGCCGCCAAACGATTCCCCGGTGGTCCGATGTGACGGTACTTGAGAGGCGAATAGAGGTCTGGAGCGATGCTCTGACCGCTGATTCCGGCAAAGCATCCCACTGAGACGAACAATGCAGCAACCATCCATAGCCTTCGCATCAACATCCTCCTCGACTAGTGACAACGATGGAAATCGATCATCTAAATCCGCTTACTTCCGCGGCTCGCGACCAAGCGCCGCAACGCGGCACAAGAAGGGTGGTCACGAGTGAACATGACCTGCCGGTCATCGCTAGTGAAACTACACCGCTGGCATACTTCTCACCATCATGTCATTTTCTTTGGTTCTCGGGGGAACACAGTTCGCAGTCTGATCCTTGGATAGGTCTGGAATCATGAAAAGAGTATCTGTAACACCTACAGGTCTGGAGCTCGAGTTCCATATGGCAAAAGACATGGCAGATGCCGTGGCAACAGTGTTACTGGAAGAGATGACATGCCTATCTTGGTTCGATAGAGAACGGAATCAGGAGGCTCCGGCGCACGTTAGCGAATGCCACGACGCATCCTGCGAGACCCCCGGCTACCTGGACTACGCGATGAGTCGTGGAGCTGAGCTCGAGATCGACATCGACAATGGGGCGTTCGTGTTCCTTTACCGATCGGTGGAAGAATTCACCGACATGACTTAACGGATGTGAGTTACACCGACGGTGCCGACAAAGAACGAGACGTTTGACGCTCCTACACGGAAACAGCAGGATGGTTGAGGCAATGAGGGAGGAAGCAGCATGCCGTATGACGCGGTGAACTTGGCAGATTGGCAGATTTCCGAGGCGGCAGAAAGAGATATGCCGTCCATAGACGAATGGCGGGATCGGCTGGGGCTCGACAAGGAAGAGATGTTGCCCATGGGCCGGCTGGCCAAACTCGATTTCCTAAAGATCATGGATCGCCTGCACCATGAGCCGGACGGCAAATACATCGAGGTCACCGCCGTGACCCCGACTCCGTTGGGCGAAGGAAAGAGCACCACTTCTTGCGGGCTCATGGAAGGGCTCGGCAAACGGGGGTTGAACGTCGGTGGCGCGCTCCGTCAACCTTCGGGCGGACCTACGATGAACGTCAAAGGTACGGCAGCCGGTGGAGGCAACGCACTTCTGATCCCGATGACCGAGTTCTCGCTCGGCCTCACCGGCGATATCAACGACATCATGAACGCGCACAACCTCGGCATGGTAGCGTTGACGGCTCGAATGCAGCACGAGCGCAACTACACTGACGAGCAACTTCATCGTCTCACTGG
>CAYTDU010001165.1:0-1789 GCA_964436395.1 uncultured Gemmatimonadaceae bacterium
AGAAGAGCTGGAGTGACCTGTTTGAAAAGCAGGGGTAGGCGCATCAACGGTTAACGCAACGCAACAAGGTTGAAATGGTGAGACCCCTCGAGATGGTGGTCGTTGTGCTTGGATCGGTAGCTGCGGCGGGCATGTTGGTGCCGCGCCTTTCCAAGAACAAGGAACTGTGCCTGTATCCGTCTATAGTCGCAATGCTGGCGACCGTTGCTCACCAGGTGATCGAAGGTACCCGCTGGCATATGGGCCCGGTTTACGTGCTCATCGTTTTGTTGGTCGGTGTGGCGTTGAAGCGGAGCGCCAGGATTGGCAGAGAGGGGTCTTCATCCGGAAGTCGTTTCAGCTCGAAGGCCAAAGCGGTTCTGTTTGGAGGCGCAGCCGCGCTGTTGTTGGGCGTGGGAGTCGTCTTGATGCTGCTCTTCCCCGTGGTGCACTTGCCTGACCCGACTGGCCCGTACGCAGTGGGTACGACATACCTGGAGTTCGTGGACTCGAGTAGAACCGAGACGCTCACAGACGACCCAATCGACCTTCGCGAGTTCTCAGCTCGAGTTTGGTATCCTGCTGAACTCGATTCTGGCGAAGATCCTATGCCGTACATCGAGTATACGGCACCAGTCGGGTCGCTGGAGCCAGGGGCGCCCGCTATCGCGTTTAGCCATCTCAAACTCTCCAGGTCAAACTCTCACCTCAATGCGCGCATTGCGGAGGGAAACACCGGGTATCCAATCCTGCTTGTTTCGGTGGGGTTCCTCGCCGGCTACGAAGACCATCAGCTAGCCGCGGAAGAATTGGCAAGTAACGGTTTTGTTGTGCTCAGCTTCACAAATCCCTATGAGTCGGCATCGGTCGTTCGTCCCGATGGTACGGTAGTACCATTCAGTGCAGAGCACGGTGAGAATTACGAACAGCATATGAATACGACAATGCCCCTGTGGGCAGAGTTCTGGGGTAGCGATGACACAACTGTAACGTACGAGGTCGCCAGGCGGATACTGGCCAGCGAAAACTTCATGGACAACGTGCTGCGCATACGGGTCGCCGATTTGCGCTATGCGATTGGTGAGCTGGAGCGGATGAATGTGGCGGGATCGGGGAGTTTGTTTTCGGCCAAGCTCGACCTTACCAGAATCGGTGTATTCGGGCACTCGATGGGTGGTGCAGTGGCTGGACAGCTATGTCTGGTGGACGATCGTGTGAAGGCCGGTGTGAATCTCGACGGCTTCCAGTTCGGCGACGTCGTGACGGATACGATCGAGCAGCCCTTCATGACCGCATACAGCGAAGCATTCGAGGGTGCCAACGATTTTATACTCGGCAACTTCGGTGATATGACCTATGTCCTGACAATCGCCGGTAGCACCCACATGAACTTCTCAGACTGGCCTGTCATATTGCCATTGACGAGACGGTTGGGGATGGCCGGCCCGATCGAACCAGCCCGAGCGGCGGAGATCACGAACGCCTACCTACTTGCGTTTTTCGACAGGCACTTGAGGGGTGTTGAGCCGCCGCTCCTCGAGCGCAGTGCATCGCCCTATCCTGAGGTGCATATAGAGGTGCGCACGCCCTGAGTCCTGCAACAACGACATGGTGGACCATGAGAGGCGGCATGGTGTATGCTTAGACAACGCATGTGAGGTGGCAATCCGTGCTAGTCAAATGGCTGAAATCTCAGCGTACCGTTCTTCTATTGTCCTTTTTTGTGTGCGGTGGCTTCAGCACGTCATCTCCGAGTCAGCTACACGCACTTCCTTCTCGATTCCCTTTCTTCTTTTCGATTGATGCGTAC
>CAYTDU010001166.1:0-1783 GCA_964436395.1 uncultured Gemmatimonadaceae bacterium
GGGACAGGGAAAACTGATGGGATCATAGCAGGACGCCCTTCCCCATGGGGGACGTACCATTGGTTCTTCCCGAATGGCACGCTGGCCCGTGTATCGGGACGCTGGAACAATCAGGTGCGCTTGCAGTTGTCGGAGGCTAGCTCCGCTTGGGTCGACGCATCCGGGCTGTATCCGCTCCCACCTGGCACGCCACCACCTGTTGGAGTCGCGAGGTCGCTCAGGCTGAATGCGAGCGATGAGTCCGTGGTACTCAGGATACCTCTTCCTGGGCGTATCCCGTATCACGTAGATGAATCGGATGTTTGTATTGTTCTGACGCTCTACGGTGTTGCTGCGGACATGGATTGGGTCCAGTACGGAAACAACGATTCCTTTGTCGAACTGATCACGTTTTCCCAACCGAGAGAGGATGAGACAAACGTCGAGGTGAGACTGTCTGCTCACGTTTGGGGTTATCGCACCAGTTGGAGTGGCAACGATCTCTTGGTGGAGATACGGCGACCGCCCGCGATCGATTCGCGACACCCGCTGGAGGGACGCAAGATCGCCATCGATGCAGGCCATCCACCGGGCGGTGCAACCGGACCCACTGGGACGCCTGAATCAGTAGTGACTCTGGAGATAGCGCGAAAGATCAAACACCTCCTAGAACGGTATGGCGCGGAGGCGATGTTGGTGCGTGATTCCGATGCGCCAATGAGCCTGAACGAACGCACCGAAGCAGCTGAGGATGCCGGTGCGGAGCTCCTGGTGTCTATTCATGCCAACGCTCTGCCAGATGGCGTGAATCCGTTCACCAACAACGGGACAAGTGTATACTACTACTACCCGCGCAGCGCTGAACTCGCACGAGAGCTAAATCGGGCGCTAGTGCGTCAGTTGGGTTTTCGCGATCTTGGATTCGGGCGCGGTGACCTGGCGCTGGTTAGGACCCCATGGATGCCCTCAGCTCTTGCTGAAGGACTCTTCATGATGTTGCCGGATCAGGAGGCCGTGCTCGTGAGCGATGAAGGCCAGTGGCGGTATGCGCGCGGTGTGCTCGAGGGAATTGCCATGTTTTTGAGGGAGTGGGCTGTCAAAGCCAACTGACGTGAGAATCGTTACACTCGCAGCTACGCTCTGTGCCGCCTGGATAGCGCTCCCAGCGGTCGCGCTCGGACAGATTGACCCGAGTGGAAGTTGGCAGACTTGGCACACGGAACATTTCCGTATTCACGCCAGGAGTTCACATGCGAGCCAAGCTCTTCGGGCGGGTCGCGAGGCGGAGCGAGCATACGAAGCGCTATCCAAGGAACTCGTGCCTCCAAAGGGACGCATTGATCTCGTCCTGAACGATGCAGCCGACTTCTCGAACGGAAACGCAACGGTGTTTCCGTCAAACCGTATCACAGTGAATCTTGCGCCTCCCGCAACAGCAAACTCCCTCGGCTTTTACGACGAGTGGTTCCGCCTGGTCACCACACACGAATTGACTCACATCTTTCACCTGGATCGGTCGACAGGGATCTGGAACGTTTTGCAGAAGGTCTTCGGTCGTGCACCCGGCCTCTTCCCCAATACATACCAGCCGGGTTGGGTGGCTGAGGGGATCGCGACTTACTACGAATCTCGATTCACCCGTGCCGGTCGGATTCGTAGTGCGTATCACGCTCGGTTGTTGGGTTCGGCTGCGCGAGACGGTGCCTGGCCGAGTTCGGGCGACGCTGTCATGGTGAACCCAGTTTGGCCTGCGGGGAAGCGACCCTACGCATGGGGCGGCCGCTATTTCGAACAGCAGCGAGTC
>CAYTDU010001167.1:0-1783 GCA_964436395.1 uncultured Gemmatimonadaceae bacterium
CCAACGCCAGCCCAAGCGAGACAGTACCGCCCATAGAATGGCCAATGATAGGAGCCTGCCCAATTCCTAACCGATCCATGAACTGATTTACCATCTCGACATAGTCTCGGACAGTGAAGCTCCCCTCTTGCTTCTCAGACTCACCGAAACCCCAGAAATCAAGTGCATAGGCCTTATAGCTGTTGCCCAATGCCTCCATAGTCCCTATCCAAGGGACCCACGATTCCAGCCAACCATGCAATAAGATCACGGGCTGCCCCCGCCCGCAGGTTTCATAATGGACCAGGCCTCGATCAGTAACAATCGAACTCATAGAAACGTCGCCCGCAACAACCGAACTGCCCTCACGATCATCATCAGCCAAGATGCTAACGGAATTATACAGAATAGAGACATAGGACTTGCACTGTTTAATATAACATGAAAACCGTGTGAATAGCGTTTATAAACCATTGCAGTTTCGTTAAAGCGAAGTTACAGTTCTCAGGTACACACGGCGGTCGAACCTACCATCCCGCATGGTTCGACCGCCAGGGAAACACAATCATAGATGCGAAGACAGGGTTTACATGCTAACAGTATAAACCCCAGCTACAGGACGGCATGTCCGCCCTTTCTGGCCCAAGTTTAGCCCGATTCCTCAGTCTGCTCATCCAGCAGATCAAGCACCGAAAAGAGAAGTTCCAGCAAGACCTGCTGGACACTCGACTGATCGGTTGCCACACAAGGCACCATCTTGACCTCAGAAGGGATACGAAGTGCGATGCGCAAGTCTTCAGGCAACCAGGCGTCCTCTAAGTCCTGTTTGTTGGCAGCAACGATGTAGGGCACAGGGGCATAGGAACGAAAAGTATCAAGAATGCTACGTGCTTCACGGAACGTCTCTGGGCGCACGCTGTCGAGCAATACCACAAAACCAAGCATCCCCTCAGCAAGAATCTCCCACATAAAGTCAAAGCGGCGTTGACCAGGGGTGCCAAACAAATACAGCACCAAGTCATCATCTACAGTGATGCGTCCGAAGTCCATCGCCACAGTGGTGTGGGTCTTGATCCGTTCCTCGTCGCTGGAGATTTGCCTCTCTGTCGCAACGACATCAATCTCGCTAATAGACTGAATGAACTGCGTTTTGCCCGCCGAAAAGGGGCCGGTGACTACTATCTTGACAACCTGCATTGTTAGGTTCTCTGGAAGAATTCAACAAGCCGCTCAACCACACCTCGCTTGACAGCCGGGCGACGCATCGCCACAGATGTCTGCTCAGTTGCCCCAGACACCCCCGACGCGGCCGCTCTCTTCGGCCGCACTAGCTCAACCAACCCCGCCTGGAGCAAGCCATACACAATCCTACGGATCTGAAACTCACTCATATTGTTGTATTGCGCAATCTGACGGACAGTATTGCGCGGATTGATGAAGGAAACCACACGCCATTCCTCAACGCTGAGATTGATGTCGCGCAGACGTGCATCGGGACGACCAGCGAACTTGAGCGCCACGTCAAGATCGGGCAGCTCTTCCTGCAACCGCTCCCACTCCTCCAGACGACGACTGCCCTCCATAATCACGCTCTCCAGGTCAATCGGAATGGTAATGCGGTTCTTAAACGGTAACTTGTGCGCTTCGAAGTGGAAAGTACCATCCGGCCAGGTGAATAGGGGGTAGACGTTATTCAGAATGTAAGCGCGCACACTTCTGATAATGTCATCCTTGCTCACGTAGCCCGCGTTCATCAGCAACAAGCCGAGTTCTTTGTCGTTCTTGATATCGGCTCGTGTCTCAA
>CAYTDU010001168.1:0-1780 GCA_964436395.1 uncultured Gemmatimonadaceae bacterium
CCCTCGTGCTGCCTGGCCGCGGCCCGATCCAGAGGTACCGCAGACACGATGCCCCGATGCTGGACCGCAGGTTTCGATATCGAGGGTCATTATGGCGGACTGGACTCTTGCGTCACTCCCGTTTCCGAAACCGACGATCCGTCCTCTGCGTTATTCAATAGAGTGTTCGCTAGGCTTCACGGAGACTCACTTCCATTGAAAGGCTTCGCAGGGATATGCCGAACAAAACCTTCATCAGAACGGGACGCCGTGAGTTCGATGGACTAATTCCCCTGATCTCTGCATTCTTGGAAAAGGACGTGCTGGAGATGACGGTGGATGGAAAGGTGGTCTCAGGGTTCAGGACGCCGGACGCAAAGTCGATTTGGATTCGGGATCACAGCGATATGTTGAGAGCAGGTCGGTATTTCACCAGCGACGTGACCACGGCCATCGATCACTTTGCCGAAACCCAGTCCGCAACAGGTAGGATCTTCGACTATTTCTCGACTTTCCCGGAGAAGCCACCGTCTGAGAAGGAAAACTGGACCAAGTACGTTCGCGTTCCCGTCGAAGCGGACGTGGAGTATCGGTTTGTGAAAGCCGCATACTTGGCGTGGCAGGCTACCGGGGACGACGAGTGGATGGTGAGCCTGCTTCCCTGTTTGGAAAAGGCCGTGGAGTACATACTGAACCACCGTTGGTATTGGGATACGGAACGCGGATTGGTCAAGCGCGCATACACCATCGATACATGGGATTTTGCCTACACCGCTGGTTCTCACGACTGGCTTCAGTTCCAGATAGATGAAAATACGTTCTGGGGAATCATGCACGGCGACAACAGCGGCTACTACGAGGCGTTTCTAATACTGGCAACGCTCAATGAACGCTTGGGCAACTCCATAAAAAGCGAGAAGTGGAAGAAGCGGGCAACAACGCTCAGCGAGAGGATGAGTGAGGTCTGCTGGAATGGGTCGTTTTACACGCATTTCGTGAAGATGGCCGATGTGGATATCAGCGGTGTAGACGAAGCGAGCCAGCTCAGTCTCAGCAATCCCATGGCCATCAATCGCGGTGTGACGACGCACGAGATGGCGGTTGGCATCATCAGGGAATACATGAGACGCAAAGAGAGAACGAATGCTTTTGCGGAATGGTTCTCAATCGATCCGCCCTTTCCCGATGGTATCTTCGGTGACGACAAGCTCGTCGGCGGCGCGTATGTCAACGGCGGCATCATGCCATTGGTCGGAGGAGAGTTGGCCAAGGCGGCCTTCGAGCACGGTTTTGAGGAGTATGGAGTCGACATCCTGATGCGGTATCACAAGATGATCTCCGAGTCAGGCGAAACCTACCTGTGGTATTTCCCAGACGGTTCTCCGGCGACAGTCGAAACCAGTACGAGTCCCGAGGCAGAGCCCACTGACGGCTGGGGCTCGAGTGCGATGCTGTGGGCCTTCATAACCGGTCTCGCGGGCGTCGAGGATCAGGGCAGGGGATTCGACTCTGTTCGGTTGTCTCCACGCTGGTCGGCGGCTGAGGTCACAGACGCACAGGTACAGCTCACCTACGAGAGTTCGGGTAAAGGATTCGGTTATGACTACCGTTGCAGGGGCGACGGCCTAGATCTCGTGGTTGTCAACTCAGGAGCGGATGTCCGGTTCCATATCTTGCTACCACCTGAGACGACAGTCTCATCGGTATCGGTTGACGGTGCGCCCGCGCCATCCCAGACGGTCAAGGTGGAGGCCAGTCATTACGTTGACTTTGCAGCTCCAATCAAAGGGGAGGTGGGCGT
>CAYTDU010001169.1:0-1773 GCA_964436395.1 uncultured Gemmatimonadaceae bacterium
CGTCCTGACGAGCTCCTTGTGACCGGCGGCAACGGCCCACACAGACATCTGCACCGGAGCCGCGTGTGCCCACAAAAGGTTGAACACGCGCCAGTACAGCTTGTGATTGACCGTTGGGATGTCGTAAAACACGTAGTACCAATTGACGTTGTCAGGAATCAACGCCTCATCACCGTTTCCCGTTCCCATCTCTATCTCCTTTCCCACCCCGCACCTTCGCGACTTCTACGCTCATCTTCGCCTCGCAGAAGGCCAGGGCCTCGTTGTAAGCCTCGTCACGACCGTCGTCACTGTCCTCGCACGGTTTTCTGACCCCAACGTCTATCCGTGCGGACTGGTAGTTGGGCAGCGAGACTGTCATTCCCAGGCCAACTGTAACCATCGACGTCTTCCGTTCGGCTCTTTCTCGATCCTTCTCAGGCACAATCTCTTCTCCTAACCGCTCTGAAACTGTTCTCCACGCGCCGTCACACAACTCCATGAGTCGCGTAGTCATGGTGATGACGCAACCGACGCTTCCTAGATCACCATCCACGGCGCTCAGAAAGTCATTGACGCCGGTGCTCATGCCGGAGACTCCTCAAACAACCTCTGCACCTCTTGGCTCATCTGCTCCAGGCCGTAGACACGATGGGGAGCCGCCTTGCGCACGTTGTCGATGTACTGACGCGAAAACCACCGACGGCCGTCTTCGCTGATGAACTGCGGAGGCGGCAGAAATCCTCGGTCAATCCACACGCAGATAGTCCGGGGTTTCACACTAGCCGCTGCGGCCACAACGGCGGACGAGAATAACTGTACCGGTTCGCCGTTCAACGCGACTACTTTGAAGCGAAACGACCCTTCAGTCGCAGCAAAAGGATCGAGGTCATCTGCGGCTGCCACACGCTCTTCGAACCTTTCCCGGCGCCGAGCCTCCCGCCACTCGCGCTCGTAATCGAGCACGCGCTGCCTATGGCCCTCATCAGAAGCATACTTCGTGCGCCGCTTCCTGCGAATCTCAGCGCGGTTCTCCAAGTAGTACTTGTGGTTGTACTCCTTGACCTTCCGCTTTTCCTCAGCCTTCGTTGCCATTCTTCACCTGCCTTTCCAGGGGCTTGCTGCCCTCTATAGTTATAGCGGATATTCGTCAGAGGTCAAGCCCTGTCAGCAGATTTTTTCTTCCGGAACACAGCTTCGATCTCCGGTAGCTGGCTTCGCAGCTCCGGCGTCAGCTTGAATTGGAGAACGAACGAATAGGTGGGAACGTCTCCCTCAACGAACTTGCGAATGTTTCGCGTAAGCGGCGCTCCCTTCAGCTCTTGTGCAGCATTTGCCAACACCCATTCCTTGACCACTTCGACCATCCTGGAACTATCACCTTGAGCCACTGGTAACTCCTTCCTTATCGTCCACAGACTTGCACACGGTGTAACCCAAACGCCGGTACTCCTTGAGGCGTTTCTTCGCCCACGTCAAGCAAAAAGGAACGTCATCAACCACATCCACGACCAACGGCGTCCGCTTGCCGTCGTGATCCCGAAGAATACGTCCGACCGCCTGCTCAACAGCAGTGCGTGGTGTAGTCAAGAACAATGTGTCCATCGCGGGAATATCAAGGGCCTCACTAGCCATCGCGTATGTCCCGAAAATCGCGTCAGCCTTCTCGCTCTCCTCGAGCTCAGCTGCCTTCATGCCTCCTATGTAAAACCCACTCGAAAACTGACCACGGCAGCTCGCATCGAAGCCTCCCTTGAGCACGTCCAAATGCTCACGGCGGTCCGACAGAATGAA
>CAYTDU010001170.1:0-1773 GCA_964436395.1 uncultured Gemmatimonadaceae bacterium
CACGCCGCATCCCTCGCCGAATCCCTCGCCGAATCCCTCGCCGCATCCCTCGCCGCAGCCCTCGCCGCAGCCCTCGCCGCATCCCTCACCGCAGCACTTAAATTCTTGTCACCGGTTTCTAGATAATCACGCACCACCTCAGGCGCATCCCATAAGTGAATCACCTGTAACGCGCACCAGCGGGCAAACTCTCGGAGCATGTCGCTCGCGTCGATAGTGCGGAGGATTCTACGGCGACGCCCGACGTGCTTATCTACAGGATCGCCGTGGCCCTGTAAATCTCCCTCCAGTTCCACAATGTGCATATACGCGCCAGGCGCGTACCGTAAAGCATCATACGGATGCACGCTCGCATGAAGCCCGGATTCGCACGGGACGATCTTACCCTCGTGCTCCAGCCATTCGCCGATGGGCGGGATGGGGTGGCCGTTGCGGAGTGTTTTGTCCGTGAAGTGATAACCAATCATTACTCCTCCTCCTCGATCAGTTCGGTTTCGTACCCGAGATTCTCATAATAATCCGCCTTGTCCCGCAGATTGGCGAGCGGGCCGCGAAAGGTGAGGAGCACTGTCCTCACCAACAACACGTACTCGGTGTTTTCGCGGGCGAGTTCGCTTTGTCCGTCTGTCATGGGGCTCTCCTATTGATTCTCCCATAGCCAGGATTTCAACCCTCCCATCCCCATGCACACGGGAATGCCTAGTTCCGTCGCTACACGGACTTCTTCCGTCGCTCCATTGCTGTAGCCCTTTAAACGCACCACACAATCCGCCTTCTTCATGATGGCTAGATCGGACTTCAACCATTCTGCTTCTGGCCGGTGCCGGTATATCTCCATGAAGTGCGACAACAACGGAGCAATAGGGGCATGCCCCATGTCCATGATCTCGTGGGCCGCATCCATTTGACGCCGGACGTTGTACGCCGTATCTCCATTTTTGTACGGGCTTGCGATGTAAATGACTTTCACTTCGGTCATGGTTCATCCTCCTGTTCAAACAGCGGAACCTCTTCTCTTGTCTGGCAGGTGATCTTGTCAATGTTTTTCACCGCCTGCCGATAGTAGGCCGGCTTGAGTTCGATCCCCACGCCGCGACGCCCCAACGAAATAGCCCCGTATACCTCGCTCCCCACACCCATAAATGGCGTCAAGACGGTTTCGCCCGGGTTGCTCCACAGCGTGCACGCGCGTTCGATCACGTCGAGTTGCAACGGGTGCATGTGTTTTTCATCGGGCTCATCTTTGTCGGCCTTGTCGTAAGAATAAAGGCTTGCCCCTTTGCCAAGCGTCCGATCGATGCGGATATCGTGCCAGTTCGACGAGGCGTACTGCCTCCATATCCACTGCGAGTAGGCGTTTTCGATCTGGTTCCCCTTGTGCCCTTTCCACTTCAAGGCGTCTTGGGGTATTTCCGCCGACCCTGCGTAGGTTGTCAGCCCGACCGGGTGCGACACCGGGACCGGGTTGCTGCCCGATCGTCGGAATACGCATAGGTAATCGGCGTTGGCAATGCTCACTTTCGTCGAGTCTTCCGTCAGCGTCTTGTGATGGAGCGACTTGAGCATGGTGCGATTACGTACGGTCAACGGTTCTTTCCAGATATGGATTCTCGCGACGTACTGCCAGCCGTTATCTTCGTGACACCGGATAAGGTGCCCAGGAAAATCAATGATCGAGTGCAGACCGCCAATGCTCTGAAAAATGTCGGTGCAATGCACTACCGTCATCCGGCCCGGCATAGTCAGGCGGTGCAGCTCCCGCACAACGTAGCC
>CAYTDU010001171.1:0-1772 GCA_964436395.1 uncultured Gemmatimonadaceae bacterium
CGAACGCTGGTACGCCACGGATCCCAAGGTTCCCGGTAGTGCATCGATGGGGCTGAGCGCCGAGGAGGCAGTGGACGGCCTGGAAGACAGACGTCAGGAGTACCGCGAGATGCTGAAGAAATCCCGTGCGAAGTCCAAACCCAAACACCGAGAATAGTAGACTCGAGACCACCACAGGAGTACTAGCTCACTCCCTCGAAGAGGTCACCTCCTGCCATTCAAGCACTTTTGATGGCTCGGGACACCTCCCGTAAAGCACGTCATCCATCCTCACTGCGGTTCTTCTGATAAGCGAGGAATGTCGGACTCCCAACCTCACAACATTGTGCATCAAGTTGTCGGGGTGCGAGTAAGGACAGACCTTCACACACCTCGCACAGTCCGTTCCCAATTGGCACCAAAGCGTAAAACAAGCCTCGGAATCAATCTGCCACCGCTCAACTCCACCGATCACTTTCCGGGAGTCGCTTGGAATGGCTCCGCTGGGACAAACATCAGCGCACTTCTTGCACCTCTCGCAGAAATCGGTAACGGTACTGTCCCGAGACCGCCGATCGGATACTAGCGGTAGGTCGGTGGTCACAACGCTAAGCCGCACCCGGGGCCCAAGCCGTGGTGTCATCAGTAACCCCATCCTACCCAACTCTCCCAACCCAGCGTCTCGTGCTACCAGGGGACAAACCACCCTGTAGTTGCCATCGATATGGGCTCGCGCCGGGTAACCCAGCATGCGTATGAAGGTGGCAAGCTGTACAGCGATCGTTCCTGCGGCCACATACTGTTGCGCGCTCTCCATGACCGCAGGCCCGAGGGGAGCCGAGTCGAGTGTGAGTTTGTCCATCTCGACCGTCAAGGCGACCGCGTACTTGTGGGAGAGATCTACCGGTTTGCCGTATTCCGCTCCCCGCCCCACGACGCTGTACATGTGATAGTCTCGAAGCTCGGTTATGCCCACCGCGACGGCGCCGAGTTTCTGACCCCACCGCTTGATGAATATAGACATGGAGGCCGGATCTGCTTCGACTCGCGATGGGGCCACGCTGCCGTCAACGAACGGGCGCAACTGTTCGATAGTGTGGAAGCTTGCATCAGCAGCAGAGAAGTGAAACGGGTCAAATGCGCTCGCCCCCTCCGCAAGGAGTCCCGGTTTCGATCTGAATTGGTCGTCAGGAGCGCGGTGCTCAGGTTTGGATTGGTAATACTCATCGAATCGCAGCGAGCCGGGATCCAGGGCGGCCCGTGAGAACATTATGTCCCGCTCATCGATCCTGCCCTGTGGGGAGTCGTTTCCGACATCCTGCCTGCGTCCGAAAGGGATCATCGCCACAATCAGCGCTGCGCACACCAATGAGACCAGCATGAGAGCCGGGAAATCACTCCATCGCGTTGAGCCAAGTCCCACGATAAGAAACGGTGTCGGCAATACGATTGCCGCAAAAACGAGGCGCGACGCGGCAGAAGGTTCGTTTTCGAGCCGTGAAATGAATGCGGCGCCGAGCAGAGCTAGGGCCGCGACACCACCCAAAACGAGCGCCACCCAACCCATGACACTTATGCCCACAGGATTCATGGCGTCCAAGTTAATACCGCAGAAAAGAGAAAAGGCACCGTGATGTGTCGAGCCGGGCGTGGCGTGGTCCCGCTCGTCCCTTCCCGACGAGCACTCTTGTCAAGCGGCAAGAAGCTCAACACAGCACGGATGCCTGAGGTCGGACGCTCCACAATGGAAAGCAGAACACCCAACAGATAGGCAAATTGAAGAACCGGTGTGA
>CAYTDU010001172.1:0-1772 GCA_964436395.1 uncultured Gemmatimonadaceae bacterium
GGTCTGATATAGAGCATTACCCTCGTTGAAACGAATGACGGGTGAGTTGGGGTTTTCTCTCAGCGCTTCCAAATACCGTTCGTGAGCCTCCTCAAATCTGCCTTGTTCATAGAGCCGGTTGCCCTCGCGCACCTCGGTGCGCCCACGCTGGCCAGACAGCGGCCCAGGCACCACAAGCAGTAGGAGAAATGCCACCTTGCTCCAACGTCTCATTTGCATAGATCCGCGCCAGATCAGCACCCATCGGCGGCCAATCACTCGAACCTCCCTGTCCATTTTTCCTTTAGGCGACGCCGTTCTGGAATGAACGCTTCCGCAAGCAGAAGCAACAAGGCAAACCCAAGGAATATCTGGTATTGTTCCTCGTATTGAGTAAGCTGCCGTGCTTCGAACTCCCGCCCAGCCATTTCAGCGATTTCTTCCGCCAGCCTGTCCAGCTCGTTTTCTCCAGGCGTGGCTCGAAGGTAACGACCGCCAGTCTCATATGCGACGGCCTCGAGCGTTGCCTCATCGAGCCGCGTCGTTACAACCTCCCCGTTTTCATCCCGTTTATACCCACTTCGTCGTCGTTGGTTGTCGAACTCGGGGATCGGCACTCCGTCGGTTGAACCCACACCGACAGTGTAGATGCGTATGCCCGCTTCAATGGCGGACTCTACCGCCGCATCGATCTCACCTTCGTGATCTTCACCGTCAGTGATGACGATGAGGATTCTATGCTGTTGTTCTCCTGCCTCAAATGCCTCGACGGAAACGCGGAGTGCCTCGGCCAGGTTCGTACCCTGCACCGGCATCAAGGCGGGCGACATTGCATTGAGAAACAGCGTTGCCGCACCATAATCCACCGTCAGCGGGCTCTGAACGAACGCCACGCCTGCAAACGCAACCAACCCTATCCTGTCACCTTCGAGCCCGCCTATTAGTGTACCAACCGCGTGTTTTGCTTTTTCCAGCCTGTTGGGGACTATGTCTTCAGCGAGCATTGACGCGGACAAATCCAACGCCACAACTATGTCCTGCCCCTCGCGTCGTACGGTTTCCACTCTGGTACCGAACTGCGGACGCGCCAATGCCGTCACCAATAGGGCGACGGAGACAACTACCAGAACCATCTTCCACCGTTGCGCTTTCTTGCTCACAGTAAAGCTCAACCTGTGCATCAACTCCAATTCGCCGAACCGCTCGATGGCTCGGCGTTTCAGTTTCAACACATACCAGAAGAACAACACCAGCGTCGGAACGAGCAGGTAGGCCCAGAGTACATCGCCGGATCCGAACTGGAACACTGGTAGTTACTCCACCATGGAGACGTTCATGGGATCTTTCTCAACACTGTGTTGCCCACACCCACCTCGAGCACAACAAGCAATAGGCCTAGCGCCAACGGGAAGTGGAAGAGTTCCCCGTAGTGGGTGTAGTGTTCGACCTCTACCTCTGTTGTTTCCAGTTCGTCGATTTCCCCGTAGATCTCCTCCAAGCTTTGCCTGTCCGTCGCACGGAAGAAACGCCCTCCGGTCTGTTCCGCGACTGCCCTCAGAGTCGGTTCGTCAACGTCTACACGCATTCTCATCCGACGCCGACCAAACGTCGGATCGTCAATCGTGATCGGGGCTTCGCCGCGTGTACCGGCGCCGATCGCATAGACCTTGATATTCAATGCTTGAGCCATATGGGCAGCAGTAACTGGGTCAATCTCTCCTCGGTTGTTGCGACCGTCAGTCAGCAGGACGATCACCTTGGACTCAGCGTCCGATTCTTGGAGACGTTTCACG
>CAYTDU010001173.1:0-1769 GCA_964436395.1 uncultured Gemmatimonadaceae bacterium
ATATCTTGTTGGATTCCGACCATTATGATAAGAATGACCGCCCAATCAACGGCCGGAGGCGTTGAGAGTCGGCTACGTATTGTGGTATTATGGAAAGGGTGGTGTGCAGAAGTGCTGTGAATGGACTTCACGTGAGAAATGTTGGACTAGGGAAGGAATCAGGATATGGCGTATCAGGCTGAGACGAAGAACATGGCCCTTTTCTGCGATTTCGAGAACATCGCGCTGGGTGTGCGCGACGCCAACTACGCCCAATTCGACATCGCCAAGGTGATCGAGCGGTTCCTGCTCAAAGGCAATATCATCGTCAAGAAGGCCTATTGCGACTGGGACCGGTACAAGGAATTTAAGCCGGCAATGCACGAAGCCTCTTTCGAGTTGATCGAGATCCCGCACGTGCGTCAGTCGGGTAAAAACTCGGCCGATATCCGTATGGTGGTTGACGCACTCGATCTGTGTTACACAAAGGCGCATGTGGACACGTTCGTGGTCATCAGCGGCGACTCCGATTTCTCGCCGCTGGTTAGCAAGCTGCGGGAGAACAACAAGATCGTCATTGGCGTCGGCGTCGAGAACTCCACCTCGAACCTACTGATGGCCAACTGCGATGAATTCATCTACTATGACGACCTCGTACGTCGTGAGCCGGCCCGCAAGAAAAGTGAGGCCAAAGACGCGGGCCGCAAGCCGCCACGAACCTCGACCGCCAAAGCCGGCACGTCGGCAGTGGACAGCAAGAAGCAGCAGGCTTGGGATCTCGCCGTCGAAACCTACGAGGCACTGGTGGAGGAGCGCGGCGAAGGAGGCAAGATCTGGGGCTCGATGATCAAACAGACGCTGAAACGCCGCAAACCCGGCTTCAGTGAATCCTACTATGGCTTCCGTTCGTTCAGCCAGCTTCTGGAGGAGGCCGAGGCACGCGGAATACTGGAGTTGGAGCGCGAGGAGAAGTCGGGCGGCTTCATCGTCAAGGGATGCCACACTCCGTAGCGGTCCCAGGCCTGACGGGAATCGCCGATAGAGTGGCATGCATGAGACAACATTTGTGAAGGGAAACGGGAAATCTTAGTTGGTGTTATATTCTGGCTATTCATTGATCAACGACTACAGATGATTCTTCTATGAATATTTTCTTGATTTACGTTCGAGACGACGACTTCTGCCGATTACTTCCGGAGAAGTTGAATCGATCGCTGCCGGACGAGGAGCGGATCAGGGTAATGGCGTTTCCCCCTCTGGGGATTCAGACTCTCGCTCCGGCCCTGCGCCGGCGTGGACACCAGGTGCGCATGTTTGACACCTGTCACCCCCAGATGAAGGCCGAGCACATCGCCCAGGCGGTTGCCGTCGAACGGCCCGACGCTATTGGCCTGTCCTTCCTCTCGACGACCACCTACCCGGCCGCCAAAATGATGGCCCGGCGACTCAAGGAGCAAGCGCCGAAGATCCCGATCATTGTCGGAGGACCGTTTGCCACCGGAAATTCGGACCGCATCCTGGGGGACTGCCCTGACATTGACTGCATAGGTGTCGGCGAGGGCGAAGAGCTTCTCCCAGACTACTTAGAACACCTCGGCGATCCCGGCTCCGTGGCTGGTCTGATCTGGCGTCGCGGCGATGAGATCATTCGCAATGCCCCACGTCCATTGATCCGAGATCTGGATCAGTATCCTTACCCTGATCGGCGAAGTCTGCCGATCGACTACATTGAGTCCATGCCTCTGGACGTTCCCGCTGTCCTCTCCCTGGACAAGTTCTGCACCATGCAG
>CAYTDU010001174.1:0-1766 GCA_964436395.1 uncultured Gemmatimonadaceae bacterium
GAAACGGGGATCTTGAGTCGATTAGGTGGAGAGCCCGTAGATGCCAGCCAACCTCACACCGATTTACAGAGAAGCCGAAGCTAAGTTCAAGAGCGCGATCACTAAAGAGGAGAAAATCGCCGCTCTCGAGGAGATGCTTCGCGTGATCCCGAAGCACAAGGGGACCGACAAGCTCCAGGGTGATTTGCGATCTCGCCTATCGAAGCTCAAGCGAGAGCCCAGGAAAAAAACCGGCGCGAAAGGGTTCAGCCACAAGGTTCCGAAAGAGGGCGCTGGCCAGGTCGTATTGGTGGGACCGCCGAACGCCGGTAAATCGAGTCTTGTTACATCGCTCACACATGCAACGCCTGAAGTGGCTCCGTACCCGATGACAACGCGCGTCACGACTCCCGGCATGTTGCCTTTCGAGGACGTAGCAATCCAACTCGTAGACATGCCGCCGTTGTGTGAGGAACATGTCGAGCCTTGGGTTTACGATGTGATACGTGGGGGAGACCTCGTCTGGCTTGTGGTCTCGGTCGAGCACCCAATAGTCGGTTTCGAACTCGTGAACAAGATGCTCGACGGCAAGGCTGTCGGTTTGATACCGCCGGGAGCGGAAACTCCCGACGATGCGCGCCCCGGGTGGCTATACAAACCAACGCTGATGGTGGTGACGGGAATGGATCTGGACAGCGCCGAAGGAGACCTCGAGGCATTCCGCGAGTTAGTGGAAACCAACCTGCCCGTGGTGCCCGTTTCCACGCTTGAGGAAACTGGGCTTACCGATCTCGCAGGCAAAACGTTCGACGCCCTCGGTGTCATGAGGATATACGCGAAGCAGCCAGGAAAGGATGCCGACCGAGAACAGCCGTTTACACTTCCCCTTGGTGCCTGTGTGGGCGACCTGGCTCGTGCCATTCACAAAGACGTTGCCGAAGGGTTCAAGTTCGCCCGCGTCTGGGGTGCTCGTGTCTTCGACGGTCAATCGGTAAAAGCGGCCCACGTGCTCGAAGAGGGGGACGTTGTGGAGATCCATTGGTAGGGAGTGGAATTAAGCCCGCAATGACTCCTCGAACGCACTAAGCACCTCAACCACGGGTTTTCGTGCTAGCGTCTCATTGATCACGAGTACAAAGCCCCGAAAGTTCTGGCTTGGGGCCGACAGCTGAATCCCTCGTGTCCGCAAGGCTTCACGCAACTGTTGCGGATCTCCCGAATCCACATAGAGCATGAACAGGTTCGATCCGTCAGGGATTTCCCTCAAGCGCAGGCCTGGTAGATCGTTCAGGGCATTTGTCAGTTCCCGACCGGCAGAAACCCCGGCTGCGAACCGTTCCTCGAATCCGTCCAGGAAGTGAAGAGCCACTGCAGCCAAAGGCCACGCTCCAGGTAAGGCGCCCCCAAACAGCCGCCGGTTGTGATACAGGTCGTCCAGGAGAGCGCGCGGGCCCGCCAAGATCGCTCCCGCAGCCGCGTTGAAGTACTTCCACATCGACACGTATATCGTATCGAAGTGAGATGCGTATTCCGCAGGAGAAACCCCGGTGTATCCTGAAGCCATGAATAGTCGTGCACCGTCCAGGTGGCGGGCTATCCCCTCTTCTCTGGCGAACGCACAAATTCTGCGCATTTCCTCGTAGTCGAAGAGCTTACCGAGGCGGCGTCGAATGGGCGATTCGATGGAGATGACACCAACACCTGTCCGGACTCTTCCACCGTCCGCTCGTGCGATGGCGAGTTGGACGTCATCCAGGGTGAACGTCCCTTCATCCGATTCCATCGGG
>CAYTDU010001175.1:0-1766 GCA_964436395.1 uncultured Gemmatimonadaceae bacterium
GCCAGAAGGGCGCGCATCGTTTGCATGTAATCTGCACGTTCAACCCGCCCAACAAGCACCACTGGACATATCGGGAGTTTTTCGCTCACACGCCGGCAGAGATGGAGGCGCGAGACTATGCGCTGTTTCGTCAGCCGGCTTACGAGAACAAAAAGAATCTGCCCCCTAGGTATTACGAGAAGTTGCTTTCCCGCCTCTCGAAAGAGATGGCCGACCGGTTCGTCCGCGGTGATGTTGTCACGGTCTATCCAGGAGAGTCAGTCTATCCGGAGTGCAGTGAGCAGGTCCATATCGTAGACGAACTCGAACCTCAGTCCGGGTTCCCTCTCATTATCGGTTTCGATTTTGGGCTCACGCCGGTTGCTTTGATCGGGCAGAACCTGACCGGGGGGAAGGTCCGTTTTTTCCGGGAGGTTCAACTTTGGAACGCGGGTGTGATGAAGCTCGCCGAGGAGCTTTCGCGAGTGCTGAAGGACGAGTTCCCTGGTTTTACCGAGTGGAGGTGTTGGGGGGACCCCGCGGGCTCTGCCAAATCGCAGACCGATGAGACGACATGTTTTGAGGTGCTGGCGGCAAAGGGGTTCCCTGTGCAACCGGGGGCGATCGATTTCGCCTCAAGGAAAGAGGCGGTCAAGCAGCGGCTCGAGCGGTTCATCGACGGCGAGCCTGGGGTCTTGATCGATCGTCATCGCTGCCCGATCTTGTCAGAGGGGATGCTGGGCGGGTATCGATACCCAAAGACCGGTGACGGCCGACTTGGGAGCAACCCGCTCAAGAACGACTTTTCTCACGTAGTCAATGCGGCCGAGTACATTCTCACCGGGGAGTTCTCGATCACCACCGGAAAGTCGCGCCGTGACTATTCCCGCCGGGAGAAGATTCCCGGATATGACCCCTTCGCTCCTGCTGGCGGTGGTGGCCAGACCACCTGGATGTCTCGGTAGGTAAACCCGCGTTTCGTTTTCCTCTTGCGCCCACCCCCCTGGTTGTTATAGGGGTTGGACAGTGCGTAACGCTGTTCTAGCTTGGAGGTGGGGACAATGGGTGTGATTTTTTCGCGGGTTCTGCTTCTTGTTGTTCTGTTGCTTCCTGTCGGGGGCCTCGCTCAATCCAACACCCCGACTCCGGTAAACACAAGCACTCCAACGGTGACTCCCACGTTCACTCCGGCAGTGCTCGAGGGGATGCTCTTTTACCGGGATGTGTGTGCGACTCCGACATGCGTGTCCACCACCTCAGGACAGGGGACTGCCCTGCAATGGTATCCCGGGCAGGGCGGCGGGCTCAAAACGGTGTACGTTTCGGGCACGTTTGCGGATCCGAACGATACGATCACGGTGCAGGCCGAATGCCGCGGGTCGAGCGGAGATGAAATGCCCTGGGTGGTGATGGGCTCTGCCCTGAATCTTTCCGCTTCGACCACCGCCGGTAAGGTCGAAGAAGATGCCTGGTGCGAGGAAGTGAGGCTGAACGTCACTGCGGAGGCGTGCGCTGGGACATGCCCCGCGTTGAGTGGGTGGGTGTTCTACGATCCTCCCCGGTCCCAATAGTAGGGGGTTCTCGTGTTAGATCCGCAGAGCGCAAGTCCCGGTGGTGGCGCGGAGCTTTTGCGTGAGATCGACAGTCCGCGCCGACGCGCCGCGCGGTTCAAACGCTGGTTCAAGGATTCCCATGACGCCTTCCAGCTCTGGCGCGATCGGGCAATTGAGTCTTACAAGTTTGTCTCTGGCGAGCAGTGGTCCGACGAGGACATAGTCGAACTCGAC
>CAYTDU010001176.1:0-1759 GCA_964436395.1 uncultured Gemmatimonadaceae bacterium
CGGGTCCGGTGCATCACCGAAGTCCCACATCAGTATTTGTTCTGCTGCCCAGATCTCTGCTCTCAACGCTTCGTTTGCCGTCAGATTGACCACGAGCAGGTCCGCCGTGACCGTGAAGCTCTGCGTGAAGTCCACGCCAGTGACTGTCCAGTGCTGGTACCCCGGAGTTCCCGCAACTTCGAGAGTACCGAAGTTGCCGAGCGGCTCAGCATTGAGCATCACGTTCTCGAACGCGACTGCACCGTTGTCCTTGCTGTCTCGTAGCGTGATGACAAGCGCGTCCCATTCCATGCTTTCGGGAGAGCCCAGCTCATCGAAGTCCCAACTGAGAGACACGGCGGCCGGTCCCGTGAGAGTAATCAAGTTCTCTACGGAGTCGTACACGAACGAGACGGGATAAGTGCCATCTGCAAGCGGGTTGCCCGCGTCTGCCTGCACTCTGTTATCGCCGACACCAAGGTCATCGATGCCGAGGTACACGTCGGGACCCCAGGCCCCCTTGATCCTGCAGCCGGCCATGCCTTCGGCTAACAGTCCCTCGGCAACGGTCACGACACTGTCCGCGACCATCGTTGCCGGGACGGCGAGCAGGCTTGCGCCCAGCAATAGTGTCAGTAGCCTTTGTGCCTTCATGAGCTATCTCCCTTAACGGAGGCTCGCGCGGTGATGCACATCAAGACGCGCGGGCTTCGATGGTGTGTTCTGAAGGGTACGAACTGCCCTTCGGCGGGCCGGTTTCACCACTTGCTCACCACCACCCAGGTGACCAGCTACAGGTGGAGGTTCAACGCTTCCCGCTACCCATCAAACCCGCGATCCATGAGGTCGTGCAGATGCCTGGCGCGAGCATCCATCCGCTTACGGTGACTAACGTACCGTGACGTGTGGAATCTGTGGTTAAAACGTCGTTAAAACGCGGGGCCAACCTCCATCAGGAGGTCGGCCCCGCCAGTTCGCTCACGTCAGTTGTCTACCAGGTCTCGTTGAAATGCTCGCCGACAAGCAGGATATCGAACAGGTCGATGACTCCGTCCGAATTCATGTCCTCGGGAATCCACCCGTCGAGCCCCTCTTCGCCCCAGTGGTCGCCGACCATCAGAATATCGAACAGGTCGCACACTCCATCGCCGTTCAGGTCCCACGCCGGTGCGAGGGATTCCTGTCTGTGCAGGACTGTGCCCTGGTACCCGACCGCGTAGACGTCGCCCGATGCCTCGCATCCCCAGATGCCGAACAGCATCTCACTGGTCCCCGTCGTCATCTCGGTCCAGTTGGAACCATCGTACTTCACGATCATTCCGCTGTAGCCGGTGAGGAACACACAGCTTGAGGACAGCCCGCCAACGTTTGTGACGTACTGAGATGGCGCGATGCCGGTGACCTCAGTCCACGCGGAACCGTCGTAGCGATGGACGCCGTCCAAGCCGCCCATCCAGTCACCGCCAACGGCGTAGACATCGTCGCTTGCGGTGCCCCAGAGCCCGTAGAAATAGGTGCCGGTGTTGGAGGTCATCGGGGCCCATGACGAGCCGTCATAGTGGACGATGACGCCCGCGTTGCCGACCGCGAACACGTCGTCCGCAGCAGTGCCCCATACGCGGCTGAAGTAGCTGCCCGCGTAGTCGAGGGACCACGACGAGCCGTTGTAGTGGTAGATGCCATCCTGGGCGGCCGCGTAGACGTTGTCTGACGCCGTGCCCCAGAGGTCGCTCACGAACATGCATCCGAGGCTCGCCTGGTTGGTCCACGAAGTGCCGTC
>CAYTDU010001177.1:0-1758 GCA_964436395.1 uncultured Gemmatimonadaceae bacterium
GTAGCAGCCGTTTTGCAGTGTACAGGTTGGTCACAATCCGCTGTGTTACCACGATCGGCTCCGTCGGCATGCCAAATGGCTGTGTGTTGAGCCCGAAATCGATGATCAACTCCTCGGGTGCGCCCGTCACGCGACAAAAATTGGCGTAGCAGGCTGCCGCTTTGGAATCCTCCACTTCGACTTGCGCCGGTCGCGGTTGCTGCGGCACTTCAGGTGCGGAGGTGGGCGGTGTCACACCCGTTGAGGACGCATCCCCATTTGCTCCCAGATTGTCCAATGCACAGTTCCTTAGTGGCTTGAGTGTTGGCGTCTTTCTCTTAACTCACAGTTCAAGTGGAATCTTGAAATTTGGTCTTCTGTGATGCCTCGTCCCATGCTTTCTGACGTAAATCTGCAGCTTTCCCTTGGAGAGACGTCGGCCACGTAATTCGGCGTCACCTATTTTCGGTGTGCCTGTCGCGACTGTACTTGCAGTTGGTCCACGACTCTCTTGACCCCTTCCACCGAACCCACCGCTTTAAGGGCCGGACGCCGCTGGTTTTCGTACTGAATGTTGCCCGACAAAGACACCTGACCGCTGCGGACCGTCGCTGTGACGCGGCAGCCGGACCCCAGGCCACTTCTCATTAGCCGCTGATTGACCTTCTTGAGAATCGTCTTGTCCGGAACGCGCTCGTTACGTAACATGGTCGCTGCTCCTCAGTGAAAAGAGGTTGCTCTCACAAACGGCAGGGCTATGGAAACGGGAGTCGACCGTGTGGCTGAGGCTACTCCCCATCGCCTCCCACGCATTCTCGGGCCCGATCCTTTACGGAGCGAAACGGCATTCCATCAATCCTTTCGTAGCGCTCCGCGCGCAGGAACCAAAATGCCAACCCACCGGTGTTATGATAGGCTCCGGGCGTTGTGGTTCCTCTCGCTACATTGACACGAACTCCTAACGATCCCTTTTTGCCCGTCTTTCTCCACCCCCGTTGCTCCATAATGATGCGAACCACCACGCCAATCGCTTGTCGCAGGCGTTTTGTGCGCCGCGGGTCCTCTGAGGCGAGAAACTGATCAACAGCCGGCTGAGCCTCGAGCTCTCGGACGACCCCTGATAAGGCCGCCCTGTCGTGATGAATCTCCGCATCCTCCATACGGCGCTGCCGCTCGGCGTCGTCGAAGAAGGCCAGGACGTCATCAAACGGTTGTTCAGGGTCATCGAGCACGTCACCGAATGTTCTCCCTTGTCGATCCTCCAAGAACTGTTTGCGCGTAATAGGAACGGCATGCAGCATTGATGGCACTCCATCTATGGACAAAGACATTTCAAAACCTCCGGAATATGTTTGGTTCAACGGCTTCTTCAAGAACTGCGGCAGGCAACGCACGGAGCGACGCCCACCTCAGCCCGGCATTTGGGACAGCGTACGTAGTTGTCCAGTTTGAACGATTCGCCAACTGGTATCCTCGCCAGCGCAAGTTGCCTGACGGCCAAGTCCTCGACCATATCAACACGCTCAACCTCTTGGACGGTTAGGCCAACGGCATGCGCGATTACTGAATACTCGGATATTCCCATCTCCATGACGGCAATTGCAGCAGCAACGCGATAATCAACAATAAGTCGCAAGGGCAATCGGATCACCCCGGGCGCGGTCACAAACTGGTTTGGCCGAACGCCCCCCATCGCACAGCTCGCCGCGCAAAACGCGAACCAGAGACGGTGCGTCGATACCGATCCTCGTAACCCGGCCGCCGACTCTAAGAAACGTA
>CAYTDU010001178.1:0-1755 GCA_964436395.1 uncultured Gemmatimonadaceae bacterium
ATGTCGGACACGTTGCCCGTAGCCATTACCGTATACGCACCACCGTCGTCCGCACTTGGCGAGACGAAGAACTGATCATGCCGAACAGCATGCTATCCCAGGCAGTAGTCAAGAATTTCACGATGCGTGACGAAAAGTATCGACTTGGTGTGACGGTTGGTGTTACATACGGATCGGACATGAAGCTGGTGAAGCAAACATTGTCGGAGACCGCTTCGGCTATGCCGTGGCGCTTAGCGTCGCCTGAGCCGCGTGTGTTGCTCCAGGATTTTGGAAGCTCTTCGGTGGATTTCGGAGTGTATTTGTCGGTCGGCGATCCGTGGAAACAGCGCGTCTACATGGCAGAGCTTCGCGAGGCAATATGGTTCGCGTTCAAGGACGCCGGGATCACCATCGCGTTCCCACAACTGGATGTGCATTTCGATCCGCCGGTCGAACAATCGTTGCGATTGCTGGCGGAACCTGCCGCTGCGGGTTAGGCAGATGGAGCTGAATCGACTAATTCAAGGAGTAGCCATGCGTTACGTACTCAAAATCCCCGGCTTGCACAGTAGGAAGCCGCTGTCTCCCGTACCCCCTGGAACCGTTCCGGGAACGCTTGCGATCGACCCCGAGGCGGCAAAACCGACGATTAGCGTGATCGCGTATGGCCCGGAAAGGCTCACGGAAGCCGCCAATGTTGGCATCGAAACACTGAACTCCTACTTGAGCGAGTATCCCGTCACCTGGGTGAATGTCGATGGGTTGGGAGATGCGGACGTGTTACACGCCCTGGGTGAGCTGTTCAAGCTCCATCCATTAGCGCTCGAAGACGTACTCAACATCCGCCATCGCCCAAAGCTGGAAGAGTTCGACGGTCAACTCTTCATCATCTCGAGAATGGCCTCGTTGGAGGAGCGGTTCGGTTTCGAACAGATAAGTCTGTTTCTGGGCTCCAACTACGTATTGACCTTTCAGGAACGTCCCGGAGATTGCCTCGACAAGATTCGCGAACGCATCCGCAGCAAGCGTGGAATGTTTAAGACCTACGGTGCGGATTACTTGGCTTACACAATCATCGACGCGGTAATCGACGGATACTTTCCCGTGCTCGAAGAAGTCGGAGAACGACTCGAGACTCTGGAGGAGGAAATACTCACCCAACCAACCAGCGATACCATACACAAAGTCCAGGCCACGAAACACGACATGCTGGCGCTCAGGCGATCGATCTGGCCACAGCGTGAATTCTTGAGTGAGCTGGTTCGGGACTGCACACCGCTCGTCACCGAACGGACGCAGACATACCTTAGAGACGCATACGACCACGCGGTGCGTATCATGGACTTGGTCGACACGTACCGCGAAATCAGCTCGGGGCACACCGACCTCTACATGTCCAGCGTCAGCAACCGCATGAACGACGTGATGAAGGTGCTGACCGTGATCGCCACCATATTCATTCCGCTCACCTTCATTGCCGGCATCTATGGGATGAACTTCAATCCCGACGTGTCTCCATTCAACCTGCCGGAGTTGAACTGGTATTGGGGTTATCCAGCGGCGATGGCAGTCATGGCCGGGATCGCCGTGTTGCTCGTTTTTTATTTCCGGCGCAGAGGATGGGTTGGCGGTACTACTCGGCCTTCATCACCTCCGCCGGATCAAGCCTTATCGCCCGGAGCGTTGGCAATAGACATGCGATCAGGGCCACCGACACAAGGGTGAGGCTCACAGTGAAGATTGTGACTGGGTCGGCCGAACCGACTCCGAAGA
>CAYTDU010001179.1:0-1754 GCA_964436395.1 uncultured Gemmatimonadaceae bacterium
GGGCTACTGCAGGGGGTTCGCCTGAATCTGCGGAATTGCTGGGGTTTTCGCACGGTTCGACCGGTTTGCTAGAGCATTTTAATTAAGGTCCTTCCGGGATCTCCGTGGGTAACCGTTACCTGTCGCGTTTTTCGCCCCCTCAGAAACCCGGCTTTCGGTGAGGACACTGAGGGGGCCCAAAATGCCGGGGATCATCGCGGGTGGAGATCGAGCCCGCCGCAGAAGAAATAGATCGCCAGCTTGAAGTTCGCCTTGTTCCGGTAACCGCACGCGCGCCGCTTGATCGACATGATCTTGCTGTTGAGACCTTCGGCCACCGCGTTCGTCATCCGGTGCTTGCAGTAGGTCAGGACGTTGTTCAGGTGGTTCCGTATCATCGCCGCCACCTTCTTGACCGGCTCCAGACGCGATCGACGCGCCCAGCCAAACCAGCCTCGGAAGAACTTCCGAGCCCAGCCCACCGAACGATAATCCCACAAGTCACGCAAGCACTCTTTGATCGCCCACGCACGGGCCGTCTTCAACTTCCTGTCCTTAATCGCCTCGAAAGCCTCCACACGCTTATCCGGAACGTTCTCATACGCGTACAGCCACAGGTACTTCGTCTGCTTCAACGTCTCGTCGCCGTCAGCCATCAAGGTCCGATGCTCTTGCTTGCGAACCGTATCCACCGCGTCGTTCATGTGCTGCATGATGTGGAACCGGTCGAATACGATCTTGTCCTTCGCCAGCGGAACCCATTCCATCGTCGCCTTCACGTAAGGCTCCCACATGTCCATCGCGACCGCTTCAATCGCCTGTAAACACAGGGGCGAAAGCGACTCGAAATAACCCGCCAGACTCTCGGCCTTGCGGTCCCCGGATACGTACTCCACGGTGGACCGATCCAGGTCACACACCACCGTCATGTACGAGTGTCCTTTGCGATAGGCCTTCTCATCCACGCCCAAATGGCGGATCGGTAACGCCTTTTTGCGCGACTGGCCACGGGCCACCGCACGCTGCATCACGCCGAAAGCCTCGTCCCAACTGATACCCAACAGTCTGCAGGCACCGGTGAGCGTCGCGCACTGTTCGAGGACATCGATGACCAGACACTCCATTAGCAGCGTGAACCGGCTACGGGCTTCGGCCCAGGGAACCGACACGTTCAACACCCCATGTTCCGGGCACGCCACCCGAGGAATCCTTGCGTGAAGATGCGTCTGGAACTGACAGGTATCCAGATGCCGCCACGCCCGCTCTTCGGCGTGATCACGACAGCAGAGCGCTTGGCCGCACTTGGGGCAAGGCCACTTCTGCTCCGCCGGATGTTCGACCCATACGTCCACCCGCTTCTCGGCCACCTTCAACACGACGTCACTCACCGACCAGGGCTCAGCCAGGCCCAATACCCGCTCATAAAGTTCTGTATCCCGCATGGGCACCTCCTCAGATGCCCTTTTTACCGCTCAATCAACCCACGGAAAAGCCGGAAGGACCAAAGTGCGAACCTCACCGGCCTCGAACTGCGGCAGACCCATTTCTATCGTAACAACGAGCCGCTGCCCTGGTGGCAGATCATCAGCACGTACACGATGCCCCGGATGGCTCCGCAGACCAAGGGCATCATCCGTGACACCGATCCCGGTTGGGGCTGCCCTGTGTGCGAACGTGACATGTATTGCGGAATGCCGGAGTATCCGCTTGAAATCGCCTATGATCGCCGGCAGGTGGACCCGGACGCCCTGCCCGACGTGGTGGAGACCTGGGAA
>CAYTDU010001180.1:0-1754 GCA_964436395.1 uncultured Gemmatimonadaceae bacterium
GACCAGAGCTGCACCCGGGACACGGACTGCGTGGCCGTGGTCGACGGGGCGATCTGCGATGGCGGATGTCGCCGGTGCCCGAACGCGGCCATCAACCGCTCGGCCCTGGCCGCCCACAACGCGGCGGCCCGGAGCACGACCTGCGCCAACGAGGACCGGTGCGGCGCCTGCCCCACACCGGTGGTGCGCTGCAGCGGCGGGACCTGCGTGGCGATCCCGTTCGGCCTAGTGACTTTCTGGGTGTTGCCCCGCATCGCCTGTTGGGCAACGTGTGTCGTATGGGCCAGCACCGTTGCATTCACACTCTACGCTTTTCGTGATTTTGCCATTTGCTGTCCAGGAGCGGTTGCCATCAGTTTTTTGTTCGGCACGTCAATTGCGCTCTGCTTATGCTATCGGACCATCAGGAAGAACGTTGAAGGTGGTGAATATACGATCCCGCTCGTTCAGCGAGCGGAGAATACCGCGAGTTCGTACCAGGCGACATCAATGCGCCACGAGGAGGGCATAGCGTAAATACGCAGATTTGGAGGTTTTCCTAGGTCACATATTCAGCCGACGCAAAGCACAATTCACTTCTTCAGCAGGACTTGTATGTACTTCAAATACGTTCCCATACCCAAATGGCCCCCGTCGGCATGGTTGACCGAGTGCAGCAAGTCTACGCGTGCCATTTCTGTCTTTCACGGTGCTCAGGTCGAGACTGCTGACGAGTGGTTTTGTGAAGCCGTGTGGGCGGATGATTACGAGTCGGGGGACTTTGATCAGACAGACATTGTTGCGGGTACGGGCGCGCGACTGAGAAATGGAATCCTGACTCTCGTGTCCTCAGGCTCTACTCTTGATCGCTTGTACTCCCTACAGAACAAAGGTCACACCTGGAGCTCTAATTCCCTGCCGTGTCTGCTTGCGGCGGTAGAGGGTACACTTGACGCCGCCTATAGACATTATGGTCGCGATTTGGCGAGCATCTTGCACGGGCTGAAGAAGTACCACCGGGTGCTCTCAAGTACAGCGGGGGCAGTGCAACTCACGTACTTCAACAACTTGGTCTGGGATGGCCACGCTCTTTCTCTAAGGCCGAAACCATGGCGGAAACTGGATCTGAGTACATTCGATCAGTATTTCGGTTTCCTCCAGTCGTCGATGCAAAAGCTTGCAGCAAACATGACGGCAAGCGGTAGACAAAACCCGTACAGCATGATGGGGACGCTCTCTTCAGGTTATGATTCGGCCAGCGTATTGGCAGTGGCACGGAGCTTCGGCTGCCGCGACGCAATATCCTGTGACTTTGCCCGGCGAGGAGACGAAGACAGCGGTGCAGATATCGCGCAAGCTCTCGGAGTCAATATGCTCTTGATTTCAAGAGATGCTTGGCAAGAGGAGCCTTTGTCGGAAATACCTTTTGTTGCTGCTGATGATGGTGGTGGGGAGCGCTATTTCAAGGCAGCGGAACCGTATCTGAGGAACCGGGTACTTTTGACCGGGTTTCAGGGTGATACCATGTGGGGCATGAAGACGCGCAACTTGAGTCCGCACATTGTACGCACTGATGCAGGCGGAACCGGACTAACGGAATACCGGATATGGGTGGGATTCATTCATTGCCCTGTTGCTTTCTGGGGTATTAGGCAAATCAAGGACATGAACATACTCAGCAATTCCGCGGAACTCCAGCCTTGGTTGGTTCCCAATAGCAAATACCACCGCCCCATTTGCCGTCGTATCTTGGAAGAAGCAGGAGTGCCCCGAAA
>CAYTDU010001181.1:0-1753 GCA_964436395.1 uncultured Gemmatimonadaceae bacterium
ATTGGCTTGACTTCATGTGGCCTACCGACGGTGATATTACCTCCGGATATTGGAGCTTCCGCGTCAATATGAAAGGGAAGCGCTGGTACTTTCATAGCGCGGTGGACATCGGTGCGCACGACAACACGCCCCACGCAGTGTTTGCGCCTTTGTTAAGTTATGACTTCAGGTTGGGGTATGGAGACGAGAGCGGGCTGTGGTTGAGAATGGCACACCCGTCTGGGTTCGAGTCGACCTTTAGGCATCTGAGTGGCATCTACCTCGGGGGGGTGAAGTGGGGTGTGGCCCAACAGGGCGCTTTGCTTGGGTGGACGGGTAGCACAGGCTCTCGCACGAATGTCGTACACCTTCACTGGGAGCTGAGGAGGAATGGCAGATTTGTTGATCCAGAGTTGTGGTTGCCGAATCGTTGACGAGGTCAATGCGAATATGCTGGTGTCGGGTTGGCGGCTGATGTCTGCAATCGTCTCTTGCGGGTTGATGGTGGCTTGCGGTACCGAGGAGCGTGCGATCAAAGATGGACAGGTTGAAGTAGGCCCCGAAAGCAGCGTGGTTTCAGACAGTCACACACCACCACCATCGTGGCGCGTAGATACTAGTGATGTCCGTGCGTATCTGGACGAACATGGGTATGGGCTTGATGAGATCATGAGTATCCAATCCGACCATGTTGCGGCGATTGCTTCGGTCGGTCCCGATTCAATGGCATTGGTGTTGCTACAAGTGAGCGACACAACCATCCGGTTTGTTCGTAGACCACCGAGGTACTTGCGTCGCAACTGGTGGCAAATGCCCACAAATGTAGCATGGGGAAGTCTGTCGGGCACCGAAGTTGATGCGCTCCTTGTGGCCACGAACCAGCCCACAGAGAGGATCATTGGCGCTACCGTGGAAGTGAAAGTGTACGGCCATCTCCGTCGGACGTACGATGATCCTGCCCGCGCGTGCCGTTCGGCTGAGTTTGTTGATATCGGTGGTGACGGTACGCATGAACTGGTGACATATGTAGATGATCTGACCGAAGAAGAGTCTGTCCTCGGATATCCCAATGCATTCGTATGGGCGTGCTTCAGTCCGGAATGTTGCTGGCAAATGGTGCGGTTACACGGTGTGGCCCCTGCATGGACGGGCGTTTTGGAGTGGAACGGATCTGAGTGGATGAATGCCGAGCATCAGTACCCGGCGTTCTATGAGCAGTTGACTGAGAAGTATTCGGCGGCTGCCGAGTGGGTGAGGGGCCTCTCGGAGTATACATGCGCGCCAGGCACCGACGCACGTTTGCTCGAGTGGGCTGAAAGAGCGAGACAGCGTGCTAGCGGCGCCGCTGGCACGTCCAACTAGACGGGCGTGCTTCAAACAGACCGAGGTTGAGCGCCAACGCAGTTGAACCGGCGTGAAGTCTATCGGCCTGGCGCCAGGGAAAGTATCGAATTGGGCAGGCTCTTTTTCTCCGGCAACGACACGTTTCGCACGCACAGATTCCTCCGCGGCAGCCTACTGCCCTCGAGATACAGGTCGATGCGTTCAACCATGCTGCTATTTCGCACCCGCCCCGTTTGCTCGCAATCTGCTTGCTGCTTGACGACTTTGGTGCCAGACCGCAGGTTCGCGCACCCGCAACTGTCATGAGGATCACAATGCGTCGTTTCGTGTTCGTTGCGTTCTTTATGTTCGTGGAAGTCGGTTCCCTCAGCTCACAAGATCGGGCTTATGTCATCTACAGGCTGCCCGAGCCGGACACGATGTTCCATGC
>CAYTDU010001182.1:0-1752 GCA_964436395.1 uncultured Gemmatimonadaceae bacterium
CGTCCATCCCCAGTGTGCTCCCGTCTGCTGAGAAGGAATGGCAGTTGCCGCAAGCCGGCAGATCGGAAAGGACAACGGGGGGGAGAGTATACGACCCGATGTTACCAAGACGCCATTTCATCATCCGAAGATTCGCCGTTGCAAAAATGAACGGCAGTGGAACTTCTCGGAAGAATATGGGAGCTCCAACGGAATCTGGGGAAGTAGATATTGAAATCGTATGAGAGGAGAGAGACCTCCCGATTCCCGCGAGAGTGACACGACTGGTAACAGTCAGCCTTGCATCTGTGCCGATTGTCTGTGCCTTGATGGACTCCCAGAGCGACGAGTCCGGAGCCCAGAAGGTGGTATCGACGTCAACATGGATCGGATCATGCTGGTTCTGGAATTCGATCGAAACATGCCATTTGTCAGCATCGGAACCTTGATCCTCCCACCAAATGGTGGGAGCGACGATCTCAGGTGGGAATAGCGAGCCATCAAATGGATAGGCAATCGACAACGCTCCCCGCTGAGGCAGTACAAAAAGTCTGACAAACAATGCGGTTACCAATATCAGGATTATCAGCACCAGCAGTCCGAGTTTGTGCCGGGAGAATACTCCTCGCAGGAAGAGAATTGGCTTGCCGATAATTTGGCCGAGGGCGGGCAACAACTGGTTTCCGGAAGGTTTTACCTCGGCTTGCGGCGCCGATGATGCTCTCTTTTTCTTGCGTTGTCCCTTGTTCCGTTTTGACATGGAATGTCCTTATTTGCTGTTATCTGCCGATTCATTCCAGGTGATTTAGCAACGCTTCCAATCCCAAAATGTAGCTGTGCCAGCCGAAGCCGCACACAAGTCCCAGACAATTGGCCGCCAACACCGACCGGCTGCGGAACGGTTCGCGGGCGTGGATGTTGCTTAGGTGGACCTCCACCGCAGGCAGACGGCTCGCCGCCATGGCGTCGCGAATCGCATAGGAGGTGTGGGTGTACGCTCCGGCGTTGATGATGATTCCGTCGGCCCAGTCATCCATCTCCTGCAGAAAATCAACGATCGCGCCCTCGTTGTTGCTCTGGAATCTCTTGATCTCGTGTGCCTCACCGGCAGCATCGACAATGCGCCGATCGATCTCGTCCAGCGTCATGGTCCCGTAGATCGACGGCTCGCGCTTTCCGAGGAGGTTCATGTTGGGTCCGTGAATGACTCCTATCTTGGCCATCGTCTCTCCTTGCGACTCTTCATTCGTCCAGTATCGCTGCCACCGCATCACGAACGGCATCGTCGGACACTCCGCCTATGATCTTGACCAACCCCGGCTCGACCGGAATCACGAATCGCAGGCGGTCGTGCATTTTCTTTTTATCATGCCGCATCGCCAATATGGCTTCATCGACACCGAATCCGCTCACGCGCATCGGAAGGTTGAATTTCCCGACGACGGTCTCGATTCGCCCAGCAAGGGAAACATCACACTCCCCGAGACCTGCACCCAACCTGGCCGCCGCGATCAATCCCACCGCAACTGCCTCGCCATGTTTGATAACGAAACCGCTCGCTGATTCAAAGGCATGGCCAAAAGTATGGCCGAGGTTGAGCAAGGCACGATCGCCCCGCTCCAACGGATCCCGCTCGACGATAGCCACCTTCACGCGAACTGCCTGTTCGATCAAGGTAGTAGGGTCGCCCGGTTTCTCTTTCTCGAGCCGTTCAAAGAGTCCGGATGCGCCGATCAACCCGTGTTTGATGATCTCGGCCATGCCGCAGGCCGA
>CAYTDU010001183.1:0-1751 GCA_964436395.1 uncultured Gemmatimonadaceae bacterium
CATGTTTGGGCACGTTATTCCGACGACGTTGCAGGTGGGCGAGTCGCTGTACGATCTCTCGGTATCGTTCGACATTGGCGAGGTTCTCGGGACTGGATATCAGTGCGAAGTACCAGTCGCGCCCCTCGGAGGTCTGGCCGACTTCGACGAGGGTAAGCATATCACTTGCAGAGTCCAGCGCCCTGAAGTACGCCATCGACTGATCGTAAGTCGCTAGGTGAAAATCAGCGCCGGGTTGGAATCCGATCACAGATTCTGGTGTTGGTATTGATGCGCGTTGAGCTAATGCCGGTGAAAGAAGGCAAACGAGCGCCGGAATCAGTCCGATGATTGCCCTGCGGTTCATTGGGGTCTCCGCGTTGTTGGTCTGCGTTGAGGTAGCAGTAGTATAAACTGGCGGCGGCTGCGCGCACTGCATACCCAGTCGCGTGTGCGATCTTCGAGTTGTTGATTGGCCGCTGACTGACGCGGAATGGCGCGGAAGACAACGCGTGTTTTTTGCCCCACCCAACCCCCCAAACACCCCTCCGCGTCCTTCGGCGTTCATCCGCGGCCAACTACACGTTTAGATTGAACTGACAACGATTTCTCATTGACGGAATGTGATGTGACTGATCCTTCGCATCAAAATGACATGTCGGAGTACCTGAAGCCGACGTTCTACATAGAGTGCGACCACCCGAGCGTGATCGAGTACGCCAACGACGTTGCGGGCAGTGAGTTGGATGATGCTGAAAAGGCCAAAGCGCTGTTCTATGCGGTTCGTGACGACATTCGCTACGATCCATACAGCGTCGATCTCCGGCCGGAGGGTATGCGTGCAACAGCGGCGCTCGAGAAGAAGATCGGGTTTTGTATTCCGAAGGCGATTCTGCTCGCGGCTGCTGCTCGAGTGTTTGGCATACCAAGCAGACTGGGGTTTGCCGATGTGAAGAACCATTTGAACACGGAGCGCCTGAAGCAGATAATGCAAACAGACGTTTTCGCTTTTCATGGGTACACCGAGTTGCATTTGGATGGCAAGTGGGTGAAGGTCACCCCAGCGTTCAACGGTTCACTCTGCGAGCGATTCAATGTTGAGCCGCTGGAGTTTGACGGTAAACACGATGCATTGCTTCAGCAGGCAGACAGGGGGGGGAACCGATACATGGAATACCTCACCGATCACGGGCAGTTTGCCGACATGCCGTTCGACTTCCTGATTTCCACATGGCAGAAACACTACCCACACATGATGGCCGATGGAGGCTACAGAGTGTCGGGCGATTTCGAAACGGACGCCAATTCCGAGAACCCATCATGAATCTGAAAAGCGAACGGATCGTGGGAGACCTGCAAGCGATACCTGGAATTGGCCCCAGCATCGCGAAAGACCTTCAAGACCTTGGCTACAACCAGGTACAGGATCTCAGCGGCGAAAACCCGGAAAGCATGTACCGAAATCTGTGCGAGCTACGCGATGCGCACATCGACAGGTGCGTTCTTTACGTGTTTCGATGCGCGGTTTACTGCGCAGACAACGAGACGTACGATCCCGAGTTGTTGAAGTGGTGGAACCGGAAAGAGAGGTGGTTGAGCATACACGCGCCATCTTCACGTCGCACTCTACACGTCGTTCGCTACGCCCGCTCTCGGCATTCGATTCCCGCGCCTACTGCTTTTCCCGCTAACGCCGCCGCTGCTGCCGTCCGCAATCCAGCTCACGTCGTACACCCTTCTCAGTGCCTCGACAATACCTGCCGAGTGAACGC
>CAYTDU010001184.1:0-1750 GCA_964436395.1 uncultured Gemmatimonadaceae bacterium
AACCTCGGCATCTGGACGGAATACGAGGGCTTTGTGGTGGAAAACGTCGGCATTCCGCCCGACATCGAAGTCGAGCAGTTGCCCGCGGAGTTGATCGCCGGCAACGATCCGCAGCTCGATCGTGCAATCGAAGAAATTTTGCGGCAGCTCGAGGCCAACCCTCAGCACAACCCGGTCCGGCCGCCGTTTCCGGTCAGGGTGAGACGGCCATAGGGGGGCAGCTAGAATGTGGCGATATTGTCTGTATGAGTCCCGTGTCTCCGAATGGAAATCGCTGACCAAACGACGAAAGTGAACGAAAATCCCGTGCGTACTAGAACTCTTCTTCATAAGATGACATTTTTTCCCGCCTTCGCCTTACTTCTCGTCGGGGGCTGCTCTACCTCTTCTTCGCTCTCCCCGTTCGCCGGCAGCGAGCTGCTCAGCTTCTATCCTGCGGTGGACAGAATCGTGGCTGTGGGGGATCTACACGGCGATCTGGAGGCGACGCGGCAAGCGCTGCTCCTCGCGGGTGCCATGGACGAGACAGGTCACTGGGTAGGGGGGCAGATGGTCCTGGTCCAGACCGGTGACATTCTCGACCGCGGAGACGAGGAGCCGGAAATGTTGGCTCTGTTCGACTCCCTCGAAGTAGAGGCCCGAGCAGCCGGGGGCGGTGTGCTCCTGCTCAACGGCAACCATGAGCTGATGAACGTCTATCAGGATTTTCGTTATGTCACCGAAGATGGATTTTTGGACTACGACGGAACTCCTGCGCCGGTGAACCCAGACTCGGCGTTCCTCGCTCTGGATTCCTCGCGGCAGGGACGTGCTGCCGCTTTCTCGCCGGGAGGTCCGATGGCGCGCCGCTTCGCCCAACGCAATACAGCGGTGGCGGTAGGAAACACAATCTTCGTCCACGGGGGGATCCTTCCGGCCAATGTGGATCTGGGGCTGGATTCTCTGAACGCGCGGGTTAGGGCCTGGCTCCTGGGAGAGATCCCACAGCCGGAATGGATCCGCGGTGACAGCAGTCCCGTCTGGACCCGCCTGTACTCGGATGAGCCGAGTCAGGACGCATGTGATACCCTCTCAATTGTCTTGCAGCGGTTGGGAATGGAGCGGATGGTTGTTGGGCACACAGTTCAGCAAACCGGAATTACCGCTTTTTGTGGGGGGAGGGTGTGGGCAATAGACGTGGGAATGGCACGGCACTACGGTGGTCGGCCCGAAGTCTTGGAGATTCGAGAAAACGTTGTTAGAAGCCTGAGGAGTACTTCTGCGCCATTGGGACGATAGGGGCACAATGAATAATCGAATCGCACTCGCTCTGCTGATCGTTTCGCTAGCAGGTTGTCAGTCTCGAGAGACGTACGAAACACAGGCGAACGATAACCAGGGAGTCGTCTTTCAATCGTCAGATGCGAGCTTGAACGGCCTGTTCCACTGGGCTAAGAACCAGGCGCTAGCGTATGCATTTGAAGACGATCCTGTAGGACCGTGGTACGAGGCGGCGCTTCCTGGCAGAGAAGCGTTCTGCATGAGAGACGTGTCCCACCAGGCCATGGGAGCGCATATCCTGGGGCTGGCGGAACACACCAAGAACATGCTGCGCAAGTTCGCGGAGAACGTCGCCGCGTCCAGGGACTGGTGCAGCTATTGGGAGATCGACCGCTACGGCAACCCCGCCGCAGTCGACTACTACGACGACGGCTCGTTCTGGTACAACCTGCCCGCAAATTTCGACGTCATGGATTGTGCCTACCGCATG
>CAYTDU010001185.1:0-1746 GCA_964436395.1 uncultured Gemmatimonadaceae bacterium
CGATGGAGGTTTCCATGATGTTTGGAAACACGCGCGCTGCGGTCGTGATCATGGTTATAGCCTCCACAACCGCCGTTACCGCTCAGACTCAGACCGCCCTCAAGGTGGGTGAAAGAGTAACCGGGCGGACGAAGCAATGCGTTTATCAAGCTCTGGGAAACGAGTACTTTCGCACCGTCGACTTGGGTCAGGTCTGCCCACCGCGCATATCGGTTTTTGTGGCTCCGATTCAGACAGACACGGCTCCCAACCCCGTATTCACGGCACCGGTGCAGACAGTGGCCACGGCGTTGAAGACGGGCGAGACGACTACGGGGGAGACCAAACAGTGCTTTTACGCCGCCTTGGGCCAGACCTTCACGAGACAGATGGTGTCGACAGCGGCATGTCCGGATAGCATCACGGTAATGGTTGATTCAGGCTGCGGGCGCACGGGCCTCGAGACGTGTGCGCGGACTGACACGTCGTTGGTGGTAATGCCCGAGGGATCGTAGACCGGGAGAAGTGACCCATGGGAGACCTATTCCTGGTAATTGTTGTGGCAGCAGTTGTGGTCTGGCTGGTAGTCCGATCGCGGCAGAAGAAGGGCGGCTGAGGTAGTCGATATCGAGCAAGCCTACCAGCGTGCCAACTATGCCACTATGTTAAGTGTCGTTCACAAAGTGTGAGCGGCTGTATGAACGGGACGTGGCGCAGCCCGGTAGCGCACCTGAATGGGGTTCAGGGGGTCGTGGGTTCAAATCCCACCGTCCCGATTAGGTAAGTGGAAACCCTGCAATGATTTGCATTGTGGGGCTTTTCGTTTTCTGGGACCCCAATGCTGTGAGTGTGTTGTAGTGTTCTCGACCTTGGTTCCTACCCGGTTCGATCTTCCTCTGATCTGAGAACTGCCTCAACGATCGGCCTTAGGTTTGGCGCGCTGACGGTTGCGGTGTCCCAAACAACGTCAATGTCTACAGTGAAATAGTCATGAACTAGCTTGTGGCGGATGCCGGTTATATCCGGCCAGGGTATGTCCGGGTGCGAAGTAGCAAATCCCTTTGAGATCTTGCCAGCTGCCTCGCCCAGCACGGTTATTCGACGCACGAACCCGTCTTGGATGAGAGGGTCTCGGTCGAACTCTTCTCGAGTCACTCGCGCCGCGTACTCCTGTAGGCGCTGAATCGCGTCCAGCATGTGACGGAGGTAAACGACGTCAGGCAGCGGCATCGTAGAGTACTGAGGCAGAAGAAATGACAGAGTCTCGGATGTATGTATCGAGCCCTGGCTCGGTTGTTAGATCGACTGGCCGTCCGAAGAATTCTCCGAGAAGCCGCTCTAGGCGAACGAGTTCGACGAAGCCGGCGGGTTTTTCGAACTCCACGATGAGGTCAACATCTGAATCGGGGCGCTCCTCGCCACGGGCCGATGATCCGAAGATCCGGAGCCGGCGGACGCCATTGTCTCTGCAGAGCTCTCCGAGAGCGTCGCGGTCGAAGTCTACCATGACAGAGAATTTGGCTTCTTGAGTGGGTGAGGGTCAACTACTCGGTCACCCTACCACTGCGACGCTGACCTTGTGAAGCCTCGCCAATCCTCGATCTCTGCTGCATCTTATCCCCGATGACTGATCAGCTCGAGCGTCTGAAGATGTCACTGGCCGACCGCTACGCGATTGAGCGTGAGCTTGGCTCTGGCGGGATGGCAACGGTGTAGGTGTTAGGATGTCAAACCGTCGGATTCGGTTGTGCATAGTCACGGAGGCGT
>CAYTDU010001186.1:0-1744 GCA_964436395.1 uncultured Gemmatimonadaceae bacterium
CACCGCGTCAAGTTCCTCGGTTGCCACCTTCACAAGCTTGTCTTGCGTTGGCTCCGGCTCCTCCGCTGGTCCGCCAGCCTCGGCAAATGGCGGCGGGGCTGGGTCCTCGGCCTCTACGAACTGGCCTTCGTGGACCTCATCGGATACGTCGCCGCCGTCGTCGCCGGGTGGTAGCGCCAAGATGTTCGATGCCGTTCGGCTGTACAGCTTGCGGGTGAACGTTGGATCCGGCTCCAACTGCAAAAACCACTTTTCGGTTTTTTTCCGCTTGCCGTTATCGCGGTACGTAGTCGGCTCTTTGACCATCCGTAACTTGAACGGGATGCCGTTAACCTTTCCGGCCTGGTCCTCGATCAATTCAAGGGTGCCCAGGATGGTGTCATAATTGCGGGTCGAGCCGGTTGCAATCTGATAATACCCAAGTCGGAAAAGGCGCGGGTCAGCCATCATCACCTTGAGGATAGCCGACATTCGGCACGCCAGGCAGTGCGGGTACAACTCCTTGCTTGCGCCAGGGCAGGGCACCAACTCGCCCGGTTCAAAGCTCGTTCCGTTCCAGTCGAATGGAACTTGAGCCGCGCCACCGCTCACCAGTGTATCCCCGCCGGCATTGCGAACGGATACGCCGCCGTTTTGCTTCTTGGTGACCTTGAACGGTGCGGCATATTCAACGAACTCGCCGTCTCCCCGGCAAACCAAGACGCCACCGGCCCATACTGTGTAGGCTGCGTCAAAGTTGCGGTACACGTCGGGGAACGGCAAAATCACATCCAGTTCACGGGGTTGCTTGCCGTAGACTTCGGCTAGTTCCTGTGCATCGGTCAGTACAAAGTGGTCAGACTGTACGGGGAATGTGTACGTGCTACCGTCTTGGCGCTTGCGTTCCTCTTTGTAGCCCAGGCGGATGATCCCTAGGCGCACCAAGCGGCGGTCCCGTGTACGGTCTCTGTCTTTAAGTGGCATGTCAATCTCCTTTCAAATCTCGATAGAATGTGCGGCCAACGAAAAAATCCCACCGTGCCGCCGGGGCAGCGGATTGTGTCCGAGTTGCCGGGCCAGTTCGGGGGGTAAGCCCTCCAGGACCTCCACGGCGTCGGCGCGTTGTCGTTCGATCTGTCGTTCGTGGACGAATTCCACACCACCGCAGGCCAGGCACTCGACGTGCCAATCGTCGGGATAGCGTTCGTCGCCGTTGCTCCACTTGACGCCCAGGCGGCCGCCGCAACCTGAGCAGCGCCACTCTCGTGCGAGGGTCTCGTAACTGCGGCGCTTGCGGCCTACCAGACAATCGTTTCTGGTAAAGTCAGTGGCTATCATTGCGTGCCCTTTCAAGTTCTCGCTCTAGCGCCCGAATCTCCCCTTCCGCTATCTCTGCCATTTCAACGATAGCCGCTCTCGATTCAGCAGCCATCAGAGCCAGATCAACCAAGTGTTCCCGAACTGTTTCCGGTCGCCTGTTGATTGCGGCTACCGTGCGTGTAATCGTACCTAGGTGGCGCATTGCATCACTTTTCTTTTCCCGCCACCGGCAACCATCAACTTTGCGACGTGTCGCCATTACCAAGACCCTTCCAGCGTTTCTACAATTTGCTCATCTACACTTCGGGCGCTTTCCCGGCGAATGTTGCCACGGATCATCACCAACCCAGTCAGACCGTAAGACGTGACCATATCGACGGTGTACCAGGCGATGAATAAACTTGTAGCGTTAACCGGATCAAGAGAGAGATGATTCGCAATGATC
>CAYTDU010001187.1:0-1743 GCA_964436395.1 uncultured Gemmatimonadaceae bacterium
CGTAGGTAACGTTCTGGTATTCACCGAGGAGGATTGGAATACGAGCCACCCTGTTGTTCTGCTATGCGACGATGATGCAGATAACCTGGACTCAGAAACTGAGATCCTCATCTCCCGCACGGCAGGACCGGTTGTTCCCGATACCACGATCACAGCGGTGGAGCAGGACGACGACAGTCCCTGTGCCCTGCTTCGCGTCCCAGACTCCTATCCAACAATCCAGTCAGCACTGGATGAAGCAGCGCCATGTGACACAGTTCTGGTGGCCTGTGGTAGGTACACCTGGTCCGGAGAAGGCAGTGCTAATGACTACGGCCTCTTGAGGCTCCCCTCGGGAGTGATTCTCATGAGTGAGCTGGCAGAAGCTGAGTGCTGCACGTTGGATGCGGAATCTAGGGTCCGCGCGCTCTTCTGCGACGACGGAAGTCACACGACAAAGGTCATCGGGTTCACGATGACGAATGGCAAGGCTCAGGGCGCAGGGCACTTGGCACATGGCGGTGGGCTATACTGCGAAGACGCCCCACTGCGAGTGGAGAACTGCCGCTTCGAGGCAGACACCTCCTTGGCGGGCTACGGTGGTGGCATAGCTCTTAGGCAGTGCTCGGCAGAGATCGTGCGCACCGTGTTCTTTGAGAACGCGGCAGATCAGGGTGGCGGTGGACTGTACGGATACGATTCAGATGCACTAGTGCAGAACTGCACGTTCTCAGACAATGCCGGATACGGATACGGCGGCGGTGGGATCTATTGCTCTGCCAACTCACAGCCGCGGATTGAAAACACCATCATCGCATTCAGTGCGCCCGGCAATGCGATTGAATGCAATTCCTGTACTCCGACATTCAAGTGCTGCGACCTATTCGGCAACGAAGGTGGCAATGACCTGTGCGACGACGCGATTGACGAAGGTGGTAACTTCGAGTCAGACCCATTGTTCTGCGATCGCGAGACTGGCAACCTCTACCTCGACGCCGCCTCTACATGCGCTCCCGAGAACAACACGGAATGTGGCCTTGTTGGCGCCCTCCCAGTTGCCTGCGGTGATCAATCCTACGCTTGTTGCATCGGGGATCTCTGTGAGATCCTCAATGGATCTGAATGCGGCGCGGCCGGAGGGGACTGGTTGGAGGGAACTCCAAGCTGCACCCCCAACCCGTGTGGACCCCGGGCGGCCTGCTGTATCAGCGAGCTTTGCCAGCTGCTAACCCAGGAGGAGTGTGATTCAACGGATGGGGCCTGGCTGAACGGGACGACCACCTGTGACCCCAATCCGTGCGAGGAGCTCTATGCCTGCTGCATCGGGATCGAGTGTGAGCTGCTCACGTATTTCGACTGCGTAGCTGCTGTTGGCGAATGGTTGGTGGGCATTGAGTCGTGTGATCCCAACCCTTGTGGCTCGTTCAGTGATGTCACGGAAGACTTCCAACTTGGTGGGCTGCAAGCCTCTACCCACGGTCTTGGCTGGTTCGACTACGAACACGACCATGACCTAGATCTTTACGTGACATACGCGACCGATCGAAATCAGCTTTGGCGCAATGACAGACACGGTTCCAGCATTTCATTTGAGGAGGTCGCCGAGGGGGTTGGGCTAGATGACGAACATTATGGGTCCAGCTGTGCGTTTGCTGATATGGATAACGATGGCGACCTCGACCTGTTTCTGACCCGGGCATCAGAGGGTTGCGTGCTCTATAGGAATGACAATGGGACTTACATGGATGTGACGGATTCCTCAGG
>CAYTDU010001188.1:0-1742 GCA_964436395.1 uncultured Gemmatimonadaceae bacterium
GAAAGGACACGGAAGAAGATAGAACCTGACGGACGCTGGACGATATTGCTGAAAACAGTCTTGTGCTCGACTTTGCGACGTCTGCGCTGCGTCCTGAGGGCAAACACCTTGGCTATCGCCTGGAGCATGATCTGATCTTCGACCGACAAGAGCGTGAGCGGCCGTTGCACTCCGGACGCCTTGGGCATGTAGACTTTCGTCGGTTGCTGCGGTCGGTAGCTTCCACCATTCAGGCGGGTGTGCAGGTCGCGGAGATTGTCGGCGAGGGCGATCTCGTACGCATAGTAGATGGGTCGAAAGTAGCGCTTGTAGGCGAGATTTGTGCCGGTCGTCACGCGGCGCCACGCCAGCAGCAGATTGTCGCGCGACGAAACGCTGGATAGCCTCATCACGGCGTCTCCTATTACGCCCTCGGTGCCGCGTGTACGAATTCGGATCCGTCCGCGAGTCATTCCTCCGATCGCTGGCCCCAATGCGCTGGGACTAACGCCTTTCCCTCGCGCCACCGTTCGACAATGCACTCCTGAAACCAAGGCTCATCTATGTTGGCGTGGTCAGTCACTATAACTTGGAGGACTGGAGTCACACTCGCCACAACATCGATCATCAGAGTGTACATTCGTCCGACAGCCTGCCGATCCTCACCGACTGTTCCCGCCCCTGCGTCTTCCCAATCCCGGTCTTCGGGAAAGTAAACCTGCGATGGCTGATCCACGAAGAAGAACCTCGGAACGGGGCGACGGTGCTGAACAAACCATTTATGCAGCGCTAAGTGTGCGATCAGGTGATAACCAACCCAGTTCTCGCCGCTACCCATCCGTTCCATCGGTATGGGGCCGGTGTCGCCATCCGCTACCACGGTCAGGCGCTTCAGATCCAAACGGAGTGGATACTCAGAATGCTCCAGACGCAACGTCGCGGCCCACGCACTCATATCACGTCCCATTAGTGCCAGAATCGACTGGAGCCGCTCCTGCACAGCGTCATCACTCACTTCTTCTTCGAGCCGTTCAATCTCCGTTTCAAGCCGCGCAATCTCCGCACGCAACTCGCTCGTGTCCTCAAGCTGGGGGACGCTTTCCAAGTAAAGGCTGATTCGACCCAGTAGATGCGCCCGGCGCGCACTGCGATCGCGTAGCTCTTGAAGTTGCGCGTTCTCAACTTGAATGGCATTCAGTTTATCCCGGTTCTCGCGCAGACGATCTTGTAGCTCCCCAAGTCGCGTCACCAGAGACTGCACAACGGCATCCATCTGTGGCCGCCGGTCATCCACCGACCGAATGTGCCGATCGAGGTCGGATATGGCCTGCCGCACCTGCTGTACGGTTGGGGGCACTGAATCCTCATTCAGTTCAGATTCACAAAGGGGGCAATGAGTTGTGCGGTGTTCGGTATCGACCGGCACGAGACCGATACTCTCCAATCGCGTTCGCTGCGCGTTTGCTTCCCGAGAGTAACCTTGTCGCTCGCTCGCAAGAGACCTTGCAGCATTCAGCTGGTCCTTCGTTAACCGTAGCTCGTCAGAGAGGGCGCGCCGCTCATCCTGAAGCCGCCCATACTCTTCACCCTGCGCCTCTAGCTCCTCCCCCTCATTGACGCGTTGCTCCGAGCTGATCGCGCTGAGAGCCGCAACGTGCTCTTCCCATGTCTCTGGGGGCTCAAGATGCTGCCCGAGACCCTGGTCCCGAGATTCGGCGACTAGCTCTTGCGCTTTCGACACGCCTCGTCCGCGGACAGATTCA
>CAYTDU010001189.1:0-1741 GCA_964436395.1 uncultured Gemmatimonadaceae bacterium
ACTGCTATCGATACAGCCCGTCCGGGTCTCCCGGAGCTGAAAACGGTGGGTAGCGAAGGGGGGTCAATAAAAACGCAAAAAAATGATACCGGCCTCCAGATTCTAGTTGACACCCCGGCGATGCTGGCGGTGCTGCCGCTAACTCTTCACCCGCTGGAAGAATTGAGGCAAGCCGGGACCACGGAGGTGCCCGAGACAACCCAACCCCACGCGGCCAACCGCCGCAACCGAAGGAGAGCCATCGAATGACGACCGCCGAAGCCGCCCAAGAGGTCCAGTCCGTTGCGGAAGCCCTGTATCAGCATCGTCCCGATTGGGTCACGTTCTATCGCAAAATCCTCGGGGTCAACGGCCTCGTTCGTCGCCTGTACCAAACGCCGGAAGCGTTCGCCGAGTTCGAGCGGAGCGAGGCCTACGACCACATCCAGCGAATGATCACCGACCTACGCAAGGGCAAGGCCGCCCCGGTCGACGAGAAGGAGGAGCCCACGCGCGTGATCACCGTCCGGATGCCCAAGAGCTTGCACGAGTCGCTCCAAGAGGAGGCCCACGACCTGCGCACGAGCATGAACAAGCTGTGCATCTCGAAGCTGCTTCAGATCATCGACGAGGGTCACGTCCCCGGACGCCCGGCCCCTGAGCGGGTCGAGGTGAGCTAAAAATTGCATCGGGAAGGAAAAGCGAGGGCCAAAGCGGGCCTGTAAGCCGGGTTTTGTCTCCACCCCAGAATAAGGGGTGAGTGACGGCCATTCATCTAGGGCGCCGATTGCTCGACACCTCGAGCGGTCTACCCGGGAGTGGCGGCGGGCCGGACCGACCCGCGCGGGCGCTCCGGGCGGTACGTGGCGCCCGGGCGTCCCGGCTGCTCCCTGCTTGACCTTGCTCCCGGTGGGGTTTGCCTAGCCGGACCGGTCACCCGGCCCGCTGGTGAGCTCTTACCTCACCGTTTCACCCTTACCGCGCGCCCGATGGGGCGCGAGGCGGTTTGCTTTCTGTTGCACTTTCCCTGGCCTCGCGGCCGGTGGGCGTTACCCATCACCGTGTCCTACGGAGCCCGGACTTTCCTCCCGTCGACGCCCAGTTGTCGCGTTTCGGACAAATTTACGAGCTATCGACCAGCGGCCGTCCGGCCCACTTTGGTCCTGCATCACACAGTATACCACCGCAGGGAAGTCTCGCCGCCGGAGGTGCCATTGCTGCATTGCCTGAAGGCCAACGCGTGGCTGCTACGACTGGATGCGCGTGGCTGCGAGCAGCCACCCTACGGCCGCTGACTCACTCCTCCCTGCCGAGTATCGCGTTTCCGGAGCTCGGCCTCGATGGCGCGTCGGGCGGCGGATCGGTCGCGGCACCAGGCGGGTGCGATCTGGTGGTCCGCCGGGGCGTCGGCCGCGAGTCGCTCGATCACGCATTCGGGGTGTAGCCGCTCGATGAAATCGGCCGCCCATTTTGCGTAATCGTCCAGCGTGGCCATCTTTATCTGTCCTGCTGAGTACATCTCTGCCAACGGAGTTCCGCGGACAACATGCAGATTGTGCATCTTGACTCCGTCGATCCGCAGCCGTGCCAGCTCGTCGGCGGTAGCGCGTATTTCGGCGGCTCCTTCGCCTGGCAGACCCAGGATCACGTGAGCCACGGTTCGCAGGCCTCGGCGGTGGCAGCGCTCGACCGCCTCGGTGAAACAACGGGCGTCGTGCCCGCGGTTCATCCAGGCGAGGCTGGCCGGATGGATCGACTGGAG
>CAYTDU010001190.1:0-1739 GCA_964436395.1 uncultured Gemmatimonadaceae bacterium
AGTTCGCCGCCGTACAGGTATCGCCCGCCACCTAGATCCTTCTCGACCTTCATGTCCCTGGTATGGCTGTCTATGATCTGGTCACTGGAACTAGCAAGCCCGTAGTACAACTGGACCGTTACCTCTTCAGGTCTTAGTTCTCCGAGGTGAACCTCAGCGGTCACGCCCAACTGGTCGCCGACATGACGGTACGAGGATTCCACATCCACTAGAGGAGTGCCTATCGACACGTGTGGCCACATCGACTGCAAACGGTCGCGCTGCTTTACGAGTTCGATTGCTTCTGCTGCACCGCTAGCCGTCAACCGATCGTACTCTTTCCATGCAGGCTGATAGAACATGGAATCGTACTCAGACACCATGCGGTGGCTAGTAAAATATCCGAGTGCCATCTTCATGGCGCCTTTCATCATCGTCGTCCATTCGCGGGGAACGTCACCGTCGGACCGATTGTAAAACCGCGGGGCAACTTCGGACTCGAGGAGGTTGTACAAAGCACCTGATTCCACCATGTCCTGGTATTCGGGATCGTCGTACTCTTCACCCTGCCCTATGGCCCAACCACACTCGGGACTGTATCCCTCACACCACCACCCATCCAGGATGCTTACATTGAGCCCGCCGTTCACGGCCGCCTTTATACCCGACGTACCACTCGCCTCCAACGGCCTACGTGGAGTGTTGAGCCAAACATCCACTCCCCGCACGAGCAACCGTGCAACAAACATGTTGTAGTTCTCTAAGAAAACGATGCGATGACGCACGTTGGCGTGTTTGGCGAATTGGAACAGCTGCCTGATCATCTCCTTGCCAGGTTCGTCGGCCGGGTGGGCCTTGCCGGCAAATATCATCTGTACAGGCCGCTGCTCATCGCAGAGCATAGCTTCGAGGCGTTCCTTGTCGCGCAGTAGAAGCGTTGCACGCTTGTATGTGGCAAAGCGACGTGCAAAACCTATTGTCAACACGTCGTAGTCTAGGACAGACCTCAGCTGCATGCTCTCATTACGGGCGACGTTACGTGCCGCATACTGAGACTCCAAGAGTTCTCGAGCCGTCCTGACGAGCGTCGTCCTGGTCCGCTCGTGGACCTTCCATAGTTCCTCATCCGGAATTTCGTCGATGGCCGCGCGCACCTCGTCGCTCTCGGGATTATCCCGCCACTCAATCCCCAGGTAACGGTCGAAAAGTGTAGCATTATCCGGCGAAAGCCACGTCGTCAGGTGACTGCCGTTGGTGATGTGTCGTATGGGAACCTCGTCCTCAGGCAGTTCGGGCCAGAGGTGTTTCCACATTCTGCGCGCAACCCGGCCATGGAGTGCGCTCACACCGTTGCAAAACTCCGACATGCGCAGACCCAGGATGGTCATGGAATATTCGCTGTCCGGCGGATTGCCCTCGGTTCTTCCCCAGCCCAGGACTGTCTTCGGGTCGATGCCGAGTTCACTCTGGAGCGACACGAAGTGACTCTCCAGCAACTTGGCGTTAAACATCTCATTGCCAGCCGGAACAGGTGTGTGGGTGGTGAAGACGTTGGAACGCCGGACGACTTCGAGCGCGACGTCGCGGTCGAGCCCCCTGTCGCGACAGAGATGAGCGATGCGCGCAATGCTCAAGAACGCGGCGTGGCCCTCGTTCATGTGGCATACGACAGGCTCATGCCCCAAAGCGAGCAGTGCGTTGAACCCGCCGATACCGAGGAGCAACTCCTGGCGAAGGCGGATCTGTCTATCGCCCCAGTA
>CAYTDU010001191.1:0-1732 GCA_964436395.1 uncultured Gemmatimonadaceae bacterium
AGAAGGCCACACCGGAATGCACAAACCTCACGCGACCACCAGCGTTGTTGTCGGACTCCACACGGTAGCCAGGGCCAGTAGTAGTGTCGGTGCTGATGCCATCGATGAAACCGAAGCGCGTCACGTTGCCGTCGGCGCTGTACATGTACCACTCCCAACTCCCATAAGCCATCTCAGTCGGCGTCGCCTCGAACACCGACCTAGGTATGTAACAAACACCCGCCGCGATACACTCGATCACCTTGCAGTTCTGACCCTCGATGGTGTCCTCGGTGATCTGCCAAGTACCTGACGAAATCTCAACCGGGGAGGAGTTCTCACCGAGAGTGCCCGCCGTCTCGTTGGCGACAGATACCCGGCAACCATAATCGCTCTTGCCCTGGATCGCGCGGGCACCTTTCTCGTACTCGGCGGCGACCCAGTCGGCGTCCTTGGCTTCGTTGTAGCATTTGATTGCTGTCATATCCGCGTGAGCAGAAGTAGTTGAAACCCCAATTCTTCTCGTCGTGAAAAACGTTCGCTGGTCTAGTGTAAGCGTACCTATGCCCGCGACCGACGCGCTGTCAGCTTCAACACCGTCTCGGTAAAGGTAGATGTCCGTGGCATCTCGTACTACAACATAGTGATGCAACAACCCGTCGTCGGCTGCACCGCTGGTCGACTCCGTCGCTGTAGCAATATTCCCGGCATCATCCCTGATTGTAGCATTCAAAGCGTTGGCGACCGGCCAGCTGAACTGAAAAATGACAAGCGGCCTGTTGGATGCAGATGAACTTTCCAACCACAAGGTCTGTGAAAATCCCGCATACATTCGCGCCCAGCAGGAATAGGTGAACTGACCGTTACCGACCTCGCCGCCATCAGCAGTAATGTAGTAGGCTGCTGACCCAGCAACAGGGCAATGCATCGCATCGCCGAGCAGCGTCCGTTTGGCGGTGATCGCACCGACGATAGTCCCATCATTCCCATTCCCACTCTCGTCAACGATCACCCCGCCCACCGGCTTCATGTTCCAGCCGCCGACCAGCGAGGTGTCGCCCACGCCGTCTCCCGCTACTGCTAGCTGACGGCGGCGACCTTTCGACCAGGGCTTAGAGGGGTGGCTCATGATAGCTCCATAAGTTCGCCGTGAAGAGTTGCCATCTCGGTTGGGGTGAGTATCCTGTTCACCAAGATAGCCTGATGCAGCGCCGATTTGCACCGTCCGCTGTTCGCCCAGTTTCCGATCTCGGTTGCGACCGATGCCCCCGTGACCGTGACCGAACCGGAGAAGTTGCCGATGCTCAAGCCGTTGGCGTAGCCAATCGGCGTATTGCCTGTCTCAAACGTCGCACCAAGGCTACGACAACCAGTCAGCGTTGCCGCAATCGTGCGTGCCACCCCGTCTCCGGTGAACAGCAATTGCGTCGCGTTCAGCCCGAGCGAGTATCCAGATCCCGCATTGTCGTGCGCCAACAGGTACTCGGTCGCCGTTTGTGACATGAACTCGCCAGCAACAACAATGCTCCCGGTCGTCAACCGAAGCCCCGCGACATCAGCAACCGTCACCTCGTCGGTGTTAGCGGCGAAGGACAATCCTCCGCCATCCCAGAAACATCCAGCACTCAGCGTCCCATCGTTCCCCTGCCCGCTCCGGTCGAGGCGGGAGCCGATGTTGTACCGGTGCCACAAAACGAGTGACCCGTCGCGCTTCAGTTCTTCTATTAACGATCCCATATCAGACCTTGTTGAA
>CAYTDU010001192.1:0-1730 GCA_964436395.1 uncultured Gemmatimonadaceae bacterium
TGCGCGGCGGCACCTAAGTCACGAGGGCGACAGGATTCGCCGGCCAGTTTGCGACTTCGCCGTCAGCGTGTTCGTAGCTTCGCGCGATAGTAGCTCTATGCTATGATCGGAATCGCACTCCATGTCGAGTGGCGTTACTGGAGAGCCGACAAATGGCCTTGCCCTCACCTGACGCGGACAATCCCTACGCCTCGCCCAAGGACATGGTTCCTGAAACCGGCAAAGAGGATTCCGGCAACACGGATTTCGGCGGCTCAACGCGCGAGATGCGCATCCAGGTGCAGGGGTACGTCAGTCGAGAGGAATTTGACCAGGCGATGCAAATCGTCCTGCCACGAATTCCGCAGAACTCCCGATGGGACCTTCCGCCGGGGAAATGGATGCGTAGGCTCTCCGTTGAGGCGCCGTGGTATGTATCTCTCGTGGCAATCGTCTGCCTTGTCGAACTGGAGATGCTCGACTACCCGCGACTGATGGCCTTCGTTCTCGGCATTGCTGCCTATGCCGTTTTTCGCGCGTGCTACGCCCCCTATCGCATGAACCGATACTTCACCATGCTATGGGAACAACGAAGGGAGGCGATGCTATACCGCCAAACGAAAAGCATCCTGTCGCCGGAAGCCATTGAATGGCACCGAGAATCTTCTTCTACCAGGAGCGCATGGACCGCCTTCTCCGCGTTTCATGAGACAGAGAACCTCGTGGTGCTGTTTACCCGTCCAGTCGAGGAATCGGTCTTCTATGGCCGATCTCAGTTCTCCTCTCCAGAAGAATGGAATCGAGTGGTCACTCTTGTTCAAAGCAAGCTGCCCAGTGCGTAGCTATGTGCTCGGCCTAGACTCAGAGCTATCGGCGTGCCCTAGACACGGGAGACACCCGAGAGATGCGTGATACTCCGCGCGAGACACATCACGTGCCCATCGAGCGATATCTAATGCCGGGCGGCCTACCTACTCGCGCGCATCTCTACAAACGGACTGCGTTGTAGCACTTCACTTGCCGCTCGATAGATGCGTCGTTGCGACCGCCCAGGCAGTCGAGCGAGCAGCGGCGGCTTCCTTATCGCGATTAGCGTATACTGTTTGCCGGTATTTGCGTCAACCGTTTCTCCCAGGCGGATTTCGACACCGCGCTTCCTCGGGCTCTTCAAGAGACGGAGCTTTCCCAACCTCATGCCGGCTTGAGCCGCTGTGTCGGGCAGATCGAGGTGCATTTTCCGCTCGTGCAAAGTGGCGACCAGGACCTCGACAAACTCAGGCTTGCTCAATTCGCTGACGAAGAGAACACCTCGGATTCCCATGTTGTGGACCGTGGCGCCGGAGCTTAGGAACAGAAGGTGGATATCTGTAAGAAGTTCCCGCGACTCGTCGCTGCCGGCTGAGCCCATCAACTCCGTAATCACGACGCCGCACGGGGGAGGGCTGGGCGTTCCTTGGCGGAATGGTGCGCTCAGAATCTCCAAACAGTTGATCTGCGATTCCCCTCGAGTCAGCCGAAACGGCTGTTCGGTTTGACGATACTCCTCCCTGCATAACTCCGACGGGCCCTCCTCACGGTGGACTCCGATGCCGTTCAACTCCATTGCCTCGCGCCAGCGCTCTTTGAACTCAATTGGACCGGTGTACGCAGGTAAGCCCATGTCGCGAGCTCCTGTTGTTCTGTGCTGGGCGGCGTCTCTGTGCGCCCATCGCATACCGAGGCACTACACGGCCTCGATCTTGTCCTTTCCC
>CAYTDU010001193.1:0-1728 GCA_964436395.1 uncultured Gemmatimonadaceae bacterium
TATCTGGTAGCACCAGGAAGTGTGAAGTCAGGGGCGGTCTCGCCCACGGAGAGAATGCTACTTTCCCCTTGAGCAACCGTTGGTTGTGCTAGAGCCAGGGCCCCGAGCACCAGCAGGCAGGAAATTGGGCGCATAAAACACCTCGAGGTTGAGTACTGTCAGTCTTCCAGGGTGGATATGTCTCCTTCGGGAAGTCCTTGAGCTCTTGCCTTCAACAGACGTCGCATGATCTTGCCCGAGCGAGTCTTGGGCAAGGTGTCGACGAACTCGATCTGCTCGGGCTTGGCAATAGGGCCTACCTCCCGTCCAACGTATTGCACTAGTTCCTTCGAGAGCTCTGGTGACGCATCGTATCCCTCTCGTAAGATCACGTACGCGTAGATGACGTTGCCGCGCACACTGTGAGGAATCCCAATCGCAGCCGATTCGGCGACTGCCCGATGGCTCACCAGCGCCGATTCGATCTCAGCGGTGCCTAGGCGGTACCCGGAGACCTTGATCACATCATCGGTCCTTCCGATTATCCAAAAGTACCCGTCCTCATCCACCTTGGCTGAATCCCCGGTGAGGTATTTGCCCGGATACCTGGACCAGTACTGAGCCTCGTAGCGGTCCGGATCTTTGTATATCCCACGGAGCATCGAAGGCCACGGAGTCGTGATTACAAGTGCACCCTCTTCACCAGGAGGGACTTGGTTGCCATCATCGTCCAGCACTTCAGCTTGAATTCCTGGGAACGGTTTGGTACCGGACCCCGGCTTGAGTGGGAGCGACGGAACGGGCGTGATCATGAATGCACCGGTTTCCGTTTGCCACCAGGTATCGATGATCGGGCAGCGGCTTTCGCCCACGACCTCGTAGTACCAGCGCCATGCCTCCGGGTTGATCGGCTCCCCGACGCTCCCCAGGAGGCGAAGCGTAGACGTATCGCGCTTCTTCACCCAAGACTCACCGAACCTCATGAGCCCGCGAATCGCAGTCGGTGCAGTGTACAGAATCGACACACCGTAACGTTCGACGACTCTCCACCAGCGATCCGGATAAGGGTAAGTCGGTGCACCCTCGTAGATGACAGACGTCGCGCCCAAAATCAGTGGACCGTACACGATATAACTGTGACCCGTAATCCACCCCGCATCTGCCGCACACCACCACCTATCCTCGGGTTTGAGATCAAATGCATACTTGAGAGTGGTAGCAATGCCGACCTGATAACCTCCGTGAGTATGGACTATGGCCTTTGGCTTGCCGGTAGTGCCGGATGTATAGAGCATGAACAGGGGATCTTCGGCATCCATTTCAACCGTAGGAACAGTGGTCTCGTTTCCACGAGCGATCGGCAGTGTCATCAATTCATCGTAGAAATAGTCGCGCTCGGTTTCCATCGCGACGTCCTCGCCTGTTCGCCTGACTACTACCACATGTTCGACCGTGCCACAGCGCCGAAGTGCCTCGTCAGCGATCTCCTTCAGTGGTACGATCTTCCCCCGTAAATAACCGCCATCGGACGTGATCAACACGCGCGACTCGGAATCTTCGATTCTTCCGGCGAGAGCCTCAACGGAGAAACCGCCGTAAACCACGGAGTGGACAGCGCCTATCTTCGCGCAGGCCAGCATCGCCATCATCTGTTCCGGAATGCGCGGCATGTATATGGTAACGCGGTCTCCCTTGCCTACCCCCATGCTCTTCAGGACATTGGCAAACTGGCAGACCTCCCGATTGAGT
>CAYTDU010001194.1:0-1723 GCA_964436395.1 uncultured Gemmatimonadaceae bacterium
CAGACGTGGTTCATTTGAGCGCACTCCACGCCGTCACGAGCATCTCTCGGGTCCAACCTTCACCGTGTGGCTCATTTTCCACCGGCACGTTGCCGCTACGTTCCCAGAGGTTCTCCTTGGGTGCGGCTTCCTGGACCAAGTCGTTGTCCTGTTGGTTGCAGGCCCAGCAAAAAAGCGTGGTCCGCTCTTCGCCATCAAAGCACCCCCGCAGACCAGACAGCCTGGAATCATGGTGTTGGATGGTCGCCAGGTTGTCCGGTATCCCGTTTGGGTACCTCACCTTGTGCGGGCAATCCGGGTCGCGCTCCCAAAGCGTTTCGGGCAGCACCGTGACCCGCCCGCACTTCCGGCATCTAGGGTCTTTCTCCCAGAGTCGCCTCCGCCGATCCACCCTTTGCGTCTTCCTGCTCACTTCTCACCATCCTCAAACATGTCGGGGAACAGACTTTCCTCGGTTTGCTCCTCCCACCATGCGATAATGAATTGCTTGGCCTGCTCGAAGCTGAAGCCATGGTGCGGGTTCGTGCCGTAGCAACCACCGTGTTCCTCATCCCACTCACGGCAAAAGTGGTGCTCCATATACGGCCCCCGCCACCAGTCTTCGCCGCCGTAGATCACATCAAAACGTGACTCCATCATCTCCCAGCACCTCCTCGATGTGGCCTGGAATCGCTAGTGTGTAACCATCGGTGGTGATACCGGTTTCCCACCGTTTTTTCTGGAGACGCCTTACTGCCTTTCGGTAGGCCACATCATCGCCCCTGCAGACATCGTCCATTGTGTCAATGTCGTCTATGATGTCCCACAGGGTTTCGACGAGTTCTCGCCACGCCATCTTCTCATGCCTCTTCATCGGTTGCCTCCTCCACATAGACCGAATACCTGCGACCGTCGAGTGTGACTGTCAGCCGTCCGGTGCCCTTGGCTTTGCCGTAGATGATCTTGCCGGTGGTGTTCTCGTCTTCGGCCAACTCCATCACCAGGTCCCAGATGCGGTCGGTTTTGTACTCACGCCTCTCCATCGGTTGCCTCCTCTGCTGTACCCACGACCTCGAATGCCCGGACACGCCATTTGATGTACTCGTCAGTTCCGGCCTGGTGTAGATCATCGCGCCGGAACCGGACCTCAATGATGTCCATGTCAGGATAGTCTTGCCTCACCCGCTCGGCTGTCGGATAGACGTACAGGCCGGGGTGACAAGCCGTGGTCGGGCAGACGCTAAACACCCCAGCTCGGTATTCTTTGCCATCCTCATAGGTAGTATAACCCACATGCGGGCTGCTGCGTGTGCGATAGCCGATACACCAGCCATCGGCCTCCCCGAAGTCGCCCTGTCCGTTCGGCGAGCGCCCCGGAGAGATTCGCCCCGGTAAGATCCGCCTGGGTGAGATCTGCCCCAGCCTTGACGGCCTCCTCAACGGCCTCACGCAACGTCTCGGCTGTCTCGCTCCGGTAGATCACCGCATCTGTGTATCTGTGCTTGATCTCGATCATCGGTTGCCTCCCTAGAAAACACTCCAGATGGCGATAGCACTATGCCACTTGCTCACAGTATTGTTCCCATGCCTTCGTCACGGCTCCAGATCCCGGAAAGAGATCGTGGAAGTCATCGCCTGGCCTTGCCCCCAAGAGGTCAAAAAGCCAAAAACAAAACGCCTCGGGCTTCACGCCGACAAGGCCACGCTTAAGGGTGATGTTGGCACTCACCCAATCCCGGCACGT
>CAYTDU010001195.1:0-1717 GCA_964436395.1 uncultured Gemmatimonadaceae bacterium
TACAACCTGATCGACGATCCGCAGGAGCGCACCAACCTCATCGACCGGCACCCGGAGGAGGCCGGCCGCCTGGCCCGCGCGTTCGGCAGCTACTTCCGGCGCGGTGCGACCCAGGTGGCAGTGAAGGGCATCCAGGGCAAGTACGAACTGGCGTCCGGCGGCATCGCGTAGCCTGCTCGGGCCTTCAAGCCAACAGCACGCTGCAAGTCCTGGTCGCGTTGACTCACGAATAGATGTTACCGAAATGGAATTCGTTGCCTCATCGGGAAATGTTACCGAAGGCCCTTCGTTGCCTCATGAGCAAATGTTACCAGGAAGATGGAAATGAGCAAGCAGTAGCTGACCTCTCACAGCCTTGATACTGTGTTGAGAATGTGGCTCTGCAAGTCATCGATCTGTTGACGAAGATGCACGAGGTCGAGCAACTCGTACGTCTCTCGAAGTTGAGCCTTGTGCTCCTCCGAGACGTCAGGGCTAGCTAACACCCGGGCATAGGGCGTTTGCGGGTCGTCGTGGACTCGCTTGACCTTGCTGCCGACGCGCACTTTCTCCTCCAGCTTCATCACGGGCAGGAAGAAGTTGCCGTAGAAATGCATCACTGCATAGAGCCGATTGAGTAACTCCAGTTGCTCGGGTGTGTCATAGCGGTAGTAGCCGACGGCCCGGCGCACGACAGACCAGTTCTTCTGCTCGGCATGGGCACTGTCGTTCTTCTTACCGGCTCGGCCGCGGGTGAAGGTGATCTTCTCCTTCTCGCAGTAGCGATAGAGCTGATCGTTGATGAACTCAGAGCCGTTGTCTGAATCGATGCCCAGCAGTGGGAACGGCAGACGCTCACGAGCTCGACGAATCGCAGCAAACACGTGGATCTGGGCCTTGTTGCGTACGGCCACGCATTCGGTCCAGGCGGTTTTGATATCGGTGAAGCACAGCGTCCAGGCGTGATCGGCCCCGCGGATGATGATCCCGCCACTGTGGTCGACCAGATCCATTTCACTGAACCCCGGTCGATCCTCGGTCCAGTCCGCCCAAGTGCGAATCGGGATCTGGTGCTTGAGCAACGTGCCCGGCTTGGTGAAGCCACGCGCTTTCCTGACCTGAACTCGTCGGCCGACCAGGAGCCGGTCGATGGTCGCCGGACTGATCTGCGTCAGCTTTTCGTAGCACACGGGGCTGATCTGGAGAAAGCCGGTCTCGTACAATCTTGGCAGTTCGATATTCATCGCTGCCCGCAGCCGTTTCGAGCAGATGCCATCGAACAGGTCGTTCAAGACGAGCAGCGCTCGGGTTTCCTCGTTGCCGTATATGGTCCGCCTGGGACGCCGGATCACATGCGTAACGTGTTTCCGTTTACCGGTGAGCAGTGCGATCGCGTGCTTGCGATGGTATCCGGTGGTTTTCACGAACTCGTCGAGAATCGCGCTCTTTTCCTTTTTGCTCGCGTCGCGATAGCGACCTCTGAGCAGATTCAGGTATTTTTCATCCGTTCGACTCATGGTAGCACTCCTTGTTTTTGGGTAACATTTTCCCATAAGTCAACGAATGCACCAGGGTAACATTCTCTCGTGAGTCAACGATTCTCTTTCGGTAACATTCTTAATGAGTCAATTCGCCAGGTTGACGAAGGAGATGGGGCGGCGTATAATGGACGAGGGTTAGACTTCCGAGGTCTCTGGAAGAATAGAAGAAACTCCGAAGGAGTCGAGCGATGGAAAAG
>CAYTDU010001196.1:0-1712 GCA_964436395.1 uncultured Gemmatimonadaceae bacterium
GGTCTACACCAGCTCCATTCACGCCATGGTCGAGCCCCCTCATGGCGTGACCTTTGACGAGTCCAGCTCATACGACCCAAAGCTGGCGCCGGGCCTGTACGGGAGCGCGAAGGCCGCGGCTGCGCTGGAAGTACTCGCCGCCGTCGATCGCGGTCTTGACGCAGTCATCGTGTGTCCCACGGGCGTGATCGGACCCGGTGATTCCAAGCCTTCCCAGATGGGCCAGATGTTCATCGACGTCGCTGAGGGGAGGCTACGGGTTTGTCTCGACGGCGCCTACGACTTCGTGGACATCAGGGACGTTGCGAAGGGCCACATCCTGGCCTGCAAGAAGGGCCGAAAGGGCGAGAGCTACATCCTCTCAGGCGAGCGCCTCACGGTCACGGAGATCATGCAAACGCTCGAAGAGGTGAGTGGTGTCAAAGCTCCGACCTGCAGACTACCCATGTGGCTGGCCCAGGCAGTCGCTCCGCTGACACCTGTGTACTACTTCTTGACGCGCACCGAACCGATCTTCACCAGCGACTCGATATACGTTCTGACCAGCAATAGTGACATCAGCAGCAACAAGGCTCGTCGCGAGCTGGGATACAGCCCCCGACCCCTGCACGAAAGCATCGCCGACGCGGTCCGGTGGCTCATGCAGGCCGGAATGCTGCGCCCGTCCAGGCAGAACGGCGCGGCCTAGAAGCGGGAAGCGTACGTGATACTGACGGCTCACAACCGGACAGAATTGAAAGAAGTCTTCCAGCAAATCGGGCTGGATGAGGCCCTGGGAGCAGGCAAGTCGTTGGCCCTGAAGGTCAACCTTGCCGCGCCCCCTGTGCCCGGCCACTCGCGCACGGACCCCGACCTGGTCGCGCTGCTCGCGGGCTATGCCGGACACAGAGGTGTGACCCCGACCATCATCGAGTGTGCCGATGGCTATCTTGAGGACAATCTGCGCATTGTGGGGTTGGGCCAGTGGCTTGACAACAATGAACTAGTCTGTATCGACCTCGACACGGCCGCAGCCGAGCCGGTGACCGTTCCAGACGGAGAGGTACACTGTTTGCCCCGGTGCCTGCCGGATTTCGACGTCCGCGTGGCCCTGCCGCTCACGTCTCAACGCCCGGGGAGGCTTTTCTCCAACAACGTCAAGCTGTTCGTGGGAATCGCTCCTCGGCGGCACTACCAGGACGGAAGCCCCGGCGTGCCCAGGCCCCGAATTCACGTCGACCCACATCGCTCGATCAGCAACCTGTACCGTGCCGTCCAGAGCTACGCGCCCTTCCACTTCTTCGTCAATGGCGGTCCCATCGCAATGGGAGACTCACAGCCACACAGCCTGGGCGAGTATCTGGTGTCCGACGATGGCCTGGAACTGGATCGCTTCGTACTGGACCGGCTGGGGCTGCCGATCCCCGAGTACATCGAGCGCCTGGCCGCGCCGCAGTGAGACGGTGGCGCTCCTGGATCACGCCTGGTGCTACAACCTCACTTGTTGAAGCGCGAGGCTGTGTAGGGCCCGCCGCGTTCTGAGACAAGTCATCCTGAGTATCGCCACAGCGTTACGCCTGATAGAGATGTTCACTGTCTTTGGCCGCATCTTTCGACAAGCTCAAGATGCTGGGGCCTGCTGCACACGCTGTTCAGTCTGCGATGACTTAAGGACATGTCGTTGGTAGGAGCCCGCCGACACGGAGTGTTCGGGCGACGCCTGCCCTGACCGA
>CAYTDU010001197.1:0-1708 GCA_964436395.1 uncultured Gemmatimonadaceae bacterium
CCAAGAAGCACGGTTACAAGTCGGTCACCGTGTGCGAAAAGCCCAATGTCCTTCGAGAGACCTCCGGCATGATGGAAGAAGTCGCGGCAGAGGTTCAGCAGAGATTCCCTGACATCCAACATTGGTCGACCAACATCGACGCGCAGATGATGTGGCTGACGAAGAACCCCGAGGATTATGGGGTCATCGTGGCCGGCAACCTGTTTGGTGACATCGTCTCCGACGCTTTCGCCGGTTTGGTGGGTGGACTTGGATTCGCTTGTTCTGGCAACATTGGTGACGAGGTGGCGGTGTTTGAGCCCACCCACGGTTCTGCGCCCAAGTACGAGGAGCTCGATCCTCCCATCGTGAACCCTATCGCCATGATCCTGAGTGCCGCAATGCTGCTGGACCACGTCGACGAGTCAGAAAAAGCAAACCGCGTGCGCTCTGCTGTTGCAGCAGTAGTTGCTGAGGGTAAGGTGCGACCGTACGACATGATGAGGATTCCGGGTGGTCCAGACTCCATCTCTAAGGGCGCTGCAACCACGACTCAGGTCACCGATGCTATCATAAACAAACTCGGTTGAGGGGAGTCCGACGATGCCCAAGAGGTCCGAAGCGACACCCGCGGCGCGTGGTGAGGCGGGGCGCCAGGGTGACGACGTTCGCTCTGACTCATACGTATTGGTAGAGCCGACAAACGAGGGAGGTCTCGACATCGAGATCGAATCCAAAGTAGGCGCGCTCTACGGTGGATCCATCAGGACCTCGGTAGAGGCCACTATGGCGGCACTGGGCATGCGAAACGCTCGCGTATCGGTGTCAGACAAGGGCGCGTTGCCTTTCGTATTGGCATCTCGCGTAGAGACCGCGGCCCACAGAGCTGGAATATCTGGCACTGCTCCGCCCGAGCGCACGGTGCAGCGCAACGCTCCAACAGCCAGAGAAAGAATGCGCCGCTCTCGGCTCTATCTGCCGGGCAACGAGCCGAAGTTCTTTGTCAACGCGGGGCTGCATCAGCCCGATGCGGTCATCCTCGACCTCGAAGACTCCGTTCATCCGGACGAGAAGGATGCGGCGCGAGTTCTGGTGAGGAACGCGCTGCGATGCGTCGATTTCCAGGAAGCGGAACGGATGGTTCGTATCAACCAACTCCCGCTCGGCTTTGATGACCTGGAGGAGATCGTCCCCGAGTCGCCCGACCTGATCCTGATCCCCAAAGTCGAATCCAACGATCAGGTAGAGTCGGTACGAGAGAAGATCGGACAGATCCAAGAGGCCGAATCTATAGAGCGGCCACTATGGCTCATGCCGATCCTCGAGTCGGCATTGGGAGTGGAAAACGCATTTGCCATTGCGCGAGCGGCTGATACGGTGGTAGCGATCACGATCGGACTGGAGGATTACACGGCTGACATGGGCGTCGTCAAGACAGTGGATGGCGGTGAATCCCTTTACGCCAGGATGCGGCTAGTTAACGCCGCTCGCGCGGCGGGCGTGCAGGCGATTGATTCGGTATTCGGCGATGTGGGTGACATGGATGGACTCGAGGCTTGGGGGGCACGCTCGAGAGCGATGGGCTACGAGGGCATGGGCTGCATACACCCTCGTCAAATAGTGGTGATTCACCGAGCGTTCAGCCCCACGGACAAGGAGATCGAGAAGCCTCGGCGCATAGTGTCGGCGTTCGAGGACGCACAGGCAAAGGGACTGGCTGTCGTGAGTC
>CAYTDU010001198.1:0-1707 GCA_964436395.1 uncultured Gemmatimonadaceae bacterium
CCCGACCGCCTGAGGTCCCAGCAAAACAGCCACCAGGGTTGGTGTGATCCAGCCCGCCATGTTGTTGATGATATTGCCGATCTGGAACGGAAGCCCAAACCTCAAAATTCCCTTGGCGATGTTCCTGTCGAATGCGAACCGCACTGTCCACGGTGCGGCCCGGAACACGAGCGTGGCTCCGATGAATCCCCGTGCGAGCGTTGCCCAGACGAAGCTCCAGACTCCAAACCCGGCCAATGCCAACCCGATGGCAATGGACTGCCAGCAGATCGTCTCCACGACCTCGATCCACGCGAGTGGACGGTAGTGCAATCTTCGCTCGAGTTGGAGCACAGACATCGCGCGCCACGTGGTCAAGTAGAGACTCACAGCGAGTGCCCTGATCAGCCAGACCGTCTCGGGAGGTGCCTCGGGGTAAACTGATGCCACCCACGGTGCGACCAGAAGCAAAATGGCGACGAGGACTGTCGTGATGATCTGCTGGAGGGTGAAGCCCACTCGCAGGTCTATGTCCTCGAGTTCTGCCTTTCTCTGAATGAAGGAGGGTGCAAGCCCGAAATCGCCAACCAACGCCGTTGTTTCGATCCAAAACAGCGCGATGGCATAAAGGCCGAAATCGGCCGGATCCAGGCGGCGAGCCAACACGATTCCCCCGCCAATTGTCAGTACCTGGATCGCGAATTGGCGGCCTATGAGCTGCTTGATGCCTCGAACCGCCAGAGTATGTATGCCAGTCAACGACCAAAACCCTTTGCTCTCATGCGTGCAACACTGAACGCTAAATCGAATTTGTCAACTATTCGGAACCCCAGGTGCAACGTCTCTTGAACGAGTCTTGACTCGGCCGACAAAGCCAGTTCAGACTGCATCAGGTTGCCCATCGAGGCGGTGTTCGGCGCCCAATCGTTTTCGGCCAAGTAACGTGCGAGGGTTTCCTGGATGCTGTCCGGTGGCACCTTGTGCAAACCCCAAAGCTCAAAGGAGAAGGGCTTGTCCAGTGACTGTGTCAGAGAGTCGGATTTGACATATTCGGCAGAGCCCAGCTGAGCGGACCAATAGAGGGCCGATTCTTCTCACAAAAAGACTCCTGGCGTTTGTCCGTATTTTTCCCGCGGGCGGCTAATGCTCGCTCGAGGTTTTTCCACCACTCCGCGTCCGGAGGTCGCCGGGCGGCGTCTTAGTTGGCCACGTTTGGGCTAGGCAGCGACAGTTCGCTGGCGAAGTCCTCGCAAGCGGATATGGGGATGCGGAGCTGCAAGGCATGTGACGTATCGATGATTCGTCTACAACCAAACCGTGTCGTGCTCCAGCATGCGAGCGAATCTGCTTCCAGCTTTCATCAGTTCACGCCACTCGGCCTCGGTGTAGATGAGGATCTCCGCGGGAACCGGCAGGGAACTCAAATCCCAGGCGATCGCGCGACGCTCAAAGGGCATCTCTGATTCTTGAATCACCGCGACGATGTCCAGGTCGCTGCCAACTCCCGCGTCCCCACGAGCGTAGGAACCAAAGTACCCGATGCGCAGCAGTTGAGGATGCCGTTCGCGCGCCGCCCTCGCCCAGCGACGTACCGAATCCTCAACAACAACGCTGTTAGGCCATTTTAGAACTTGCGAACTCGAGTATCTCACCGGCATAACGAATGGCCTCCCCAGACTGCAGCACTCCGTAGTGCTCGAACGGGGCTCCCGCCGGATGTCCGTTCGG
>CAYTDU010001199.1:0-1702 GCA_964436395.1 uncultured Gemmatimonadaceae bacterium
CCAGGAAGAATGCCATGCCCACAACCGCCGCGCCGGCGACGAGGCCGGATGAGCCCCACAGGCTCTTGCGCTCGATACGTCTGCCTTCATCTACAGAAACGCATTTCTCGATTGCGCGCCTCACGAGGTGTTTCACCAAGGCGGGTGACCGGAGAGTCTTTCCGTCGGCCTCGGCGTTCGGCCCCAGCTCGATGCCCGTCATCACGTGACCCGACAACGACGGCTCGTGCTCTTCCAGGTAAAGCGCCACCCTCTCGTCGGATACACGTTTGAGCAGCGGCAACACCAGGAATCGCACAAACACCAAAACGAGCGTTGTGTAGGTGACAATCCTGAACCAGAGAACCGCGGTATCGTCGAACCGGAACAGGTCCATCCCGTAGGCGGAGAAGAGCAGTGCGACCACCGCCACAGCCAGCAAAATTCCGAGGCCGCGCAGAAACACCCTGAGCCGCCATCGCAATCTCACAGATCGAACGATCTCGACGAGATCTTCATGACTCGAGGCAGAAAACAGCATTCGCATCATGTTCTCCTTTCGCCTCCCTCAGCGCGCCGCGTGCTGAATGCGGTTGGATAAGACCGTCTCCGCGACCAAGACCAACAACGCGGCAACCAACAGATACCACCACAGCCCCTGTCTACGTTCCCGTTCCTCCGGCGTGAGCGTCGCGGAAAAACTCGTGCTCCCCGAACTCGAGCCCGACACCGTCACGGCACTCGCCAATTCCTCGGGGTCAATCGTCGCCAGGTCCGATTCCGCGGAACTCACGTTCACCGCGACTATTTCGGACGGGCCGGCTTCATCGTCGAGCAGCCTCACTCGGTAGACACCCTGTTCCTCGAGAGTCAGATAGCGGGAGTCTTCACCCGTATTCCTGACGCTGCGTGTTCCCGACGGCGATTCCACGACCAACTCGCGATAGTCCCCGCTCGATGCGACAACGCCGGACCGCACTCCGGATGACTCCATGTCGGGGAAGACATCCAAGTCGACCACTTCCCCCGCGGCGAACCAGGTGCGTCCCGGCGCGTAACCAGCCAGGTGTTTCGTCAATTGGTGCAGGAACGGCAGGAATACCGGTTGCACCGGGAAGTCGTTCCAGGAGTTTGTTAGCCCCGATGTCAGCACCACCACCCTGCCCTCTCCCACACGCGCTTCGGCCAACGCAATCTCACCGTCGTCAAAACGCGCCAACACGTCCCATTCACTGTCGCCTGTCTGGTTCAAGCGACGATACCGAAAGAAACGGGCTCTCGAAAAATCACCGCTTCGAGGCGTGCGGAACAACTCTAGCAGAGGATGGTCGAAATCGGTCACACTCAGAGTCGTTCCACGATCGTCGAGACGGTCGACGACCGTTCCGACGGTTCCGCGCAACAGATCCGTAAACTCGGTCGGCCAACTGTTCGCTGTGCTTCGCTGGCCCAACGTCACCAACAGACCGCCCCCTCCCAGCACGAACTCCCGTAGCAAGCGGCCGGCTGTTCCCCGAGGAAGCGGAGCATCGTTGACGACAACGACATCACGCCCTTGCAGGTGAGAGGGGTCGAGCCGCGTCGAACTCCTGCGAGAGACCGTGTGGACCGGGTCGCTGCCTATTCCCAAAGCGCGTTCGAGGTATAAACTCTCGCCCACCGGCGCGTTGGGGTGCTCGAGTATCAATACGGAAAGAGTCTGCCCGGGGGAGAGCACGAACCT
>CAYTDU010001200.1:0-1692 GCA_964436395.1 uncultured Gemmatimonadaceae bacterium
AGAGCATATGGTCGTTGTGACAAAATGGGTGCGGGCAATTTTCTCATATCTTGGCAATTGGATCTGCCGAACGTTTGCACGCGGCGTTTGTCCGCCGGATATGCTGCACGGTAGCGACGACCTCGTGACAGCAATTATCGAGAACGTGCCGGAAATGGTTTTCGTCAAAGATGCCCAAGACCTCAGTTTTGTACGCATCAACAAGGCGGGTGAAGACCTACTCGGCATCTCGAGACATGACCTGCTATCTAAGACTGACTTCGATCTCTTTCCACCCAACGAAGCGGAGTTCTTTCAGGCAAGAGATCGGCAGGTACTTCGCAGTAGGCAGCAGCTAACGATCCCACAGGAGAGCATCCAGACGAAGCATCTTGGGAAAAGGTTCCTTCGCACCAAGAAAGTTCCCATAAGCGGGAGAGATGGTAAGCCAAAATACCTGCTCGGTATTTCTGAGGACATAACAGAGCGCATAAGGTCGCAAGATGCGTTGCAGGCAAATGAGGAGAGGTATCAGGCAATAGTCACATCCGCGGCTCATGCCATCTTTGCGGTACACAGCAGCGGACAGGTCGTGTTCTGTAATCGGTCAGCGGAGCGGATGTTTGGCTATCAACAACACGAACTTGTCGGCAAGACACTTGAATGTATCGTGCCCAGTCGACTTAAGGCCGCTCACAGCAGTGGATTGAAGCAGTTCGCGTCTACTGGTGATAGTCCGGCAGTCGGGACCACGCGTGAAACGTATGGGCTCAAGAACGATGGCACGGAATTCCCTATTGAGATCACATTCACAGCCTGGTGCGAGGGTAATGAGCGTTTCCTCGCAGCCCTCATCTTGGATATCACGAGAAGAAAACAGGCCGAGCGTGCTCTCAAGCGTTCAGAATCCGAGTACCGAACGATGGTGGAAAATTCTCCGTACGGCATCTACCGATCTTCGGGAACCGGGAGGTTTCTGACCGCCAACTCTGCATTGGTGAACATGCTTGGCTATGACTCGGTTGAGGAGATCCGAGCACTCGACGTTGCCAACGATGTATATGTGGATCCGACCGAACGTCTACATCTCCTTCAGAAGTATTCAACTGCGACCGAAATCGAACGGATCGAGACCAGGTGGAAGCGTAAGGACGGGAAAGTCATAACTGTCTTGCGCGCGGGCCGTGCCGTGTTAGATGAATCGGGTGAGCTGCAATGCTTCGAGATGATCGCTCAGGATGTGACCGAACATCGCCGGTTGGCGGAACAGCTCCGACAATCGCAGAAGATGGAAGCGCTTGGGCAATTGAGCGGCGGCATCGCGCATGACTTCAACAACGAACTGTCGGTAATTCTCATGACCGCGCAGATGCTGGCCAATGGCATCGAGCAAGGTCAAAAAGAACTGACCGGTGGTCTGCAGGACATTGTCGACGCAGCCAACAGAGCGGCCGAGATGACACGTCAGCTGGTGGGATTCAGCCGTCGCGCCCCGCTTGATCCCAAGCCCTCAAATCTCTCAAAGCGAGTGAGGAAGTTCGCACCGATGCTGACGCGGATCCTCCCCGAGAATATCCGCGTCGAGACGGATGTACCGGAATCAGTCGAATCGGTTTGTGTCGATCCCGGCTCAATAGTGCAACTGCTGCTGAACGTGGTAACTAATGCCCGCCAGGCGATGCCTGACGGTGGCGCGTTGCGAATACGGATAAG
>CAYTDU010001201.1:0-1692 GCA_964436395.1 uncultured Gemmatimonadaceae bacterium
GCACCACCGTTTCCGCGATGACGCTTGTCTCCGCCAATGGAGAAACGGCCCGATTTTTAGTAGGTGAAGTCGAGGCCGCGGCTCTGGCCCGCCTCGCGGCCGAGGCCGAGTTGAGCCGAGCGGCGATCGCAGCGGGCGAAGACCGTGACGAACAAGTTACTATTCTCCGGGCGTGGGTGGATTGGTACAGGGACGCACTTCGGTCTACTCACGACATAGAAATGGGTGGCGCATCGCCGGAAACCCTAGCCGCAATCGACGCAGCTGTCGGACTGGTGGTATCTGTCGGAGAGGGTTATCTGAGCGAGCTTTGAGCCGCTATCACTACAATTGCATAGATATGAGGCAAGGCATGGAAAAATCGTTCTTGAGCCTGTTCACGCTGTTCGCTGTCGCTGCTTGCGCTCCAAGTGACTCGGGCACGAAGGCTCCGAAATTCGAGATCACACTCACCGAGTCTGCTGCTCAAGAAATAGCGGCGCTCGGTCTGGAAGTGCCAATCGTGGGTAGGGCGTATGTGATACTCACAACTGACAACGAGAGCGAGCCCCGGCGGCAGGTGGGTGTGAGAGGCGTACCATTCTGGGGTATGGAGGTTCGGGATTTCGAGGGTGGCGACGAGGTGACGCTCGTACCGGGTGACGACGGTGTCATTGGGCATCCGCTGGCCGACTTTTCTACCGTTCCGCCAGGTGACTACACCGTCCAAGCATTCCTGAACGTATTCACCACGTTCAATCGCGCCGACGGGCATGTAGTCGAGATGCATCTGAACTCCGGCGCCGGGCAGAGCCCATGGAGGGCACCAGGGAACGCCAAGAGCGAACCGCAGCAAGTGCATATTTCCGGCGGTGGAACGATCCAGCTGGAAATCAGCGATGTAATCCCGCCCACCCATCCGGTTCCTGATGGTGGCTCGATGCAGCAGGGGAACCCGCCGGACCAAGGTGACTTCGTGAGGTTCGTCAAGATCCGAAGTGATGCCCTGTCCACATTCTGGGGCCGTGACATGTATATCGGCGCCAACGTGCTGCTGCCGTCGGACTACATGCGCAACCCGAACAGGCGCTATCCGGTGCTATACCTCACCGGTCATTTCCCGGGTGATAGGGCACCGTACGGTTACTCCGACGATCCGCAAGAAGGGGAGCGGAGCCGGTATGCCGGGTTCTCGGAATTCTGGCGCACCAGGAACAATCCCAAGATGATCTTGATATCAGTGCGCGATGCGAACCCGTACTACGACACGGGGCATTCGGTTAACTCAGCAAACGTGGGTCCGTATGGTGACGCCTTCACCGAGGAGCTGATCCCCTACCTGGAAGAGCAGTTCCCGATCATTGCCGAGCCTTGGGCGCGCACGCTCGCGGGCGGCGGCTCGTCGCTCGCGCTCGCCTTTGTCGCCAACAAGGCCCTCTTCCCCCTGCGCGCGCCCGTCACGCTGGCGCTGACGCCCGCGGTAGCGCGCGCGCTGCGGGTCCGGGCGGCGGGGGTCTCTGGTAGCGCGGTGCCGGCAGAGGGACGAAAGGCGCCGTGAGCGACGGTCACCACTCTCTGCGACGACGGGCGACGCTGCCCCTCGACCCCCGTCGGCTGCGGTTCCGGGGCGACCGGCCCCAGGAGTTCCGGCTCCAACGAGACCGCTGGCGCGGGTGCCTGACCGCCGATGACGGGGGCACAGGGCGCCAGCAG
>CAYTDU010001202.1:0-1690 GCA_964436395.1 uncultured Gemmatimonadaceae bacterium
CTCGACAATCTCCTTGACACGGGTCTTCAATCCCTCTTGCACCTCTCGCTCAATATCTTTGCGTGTCAGTCCGAAGCAGGCACACATCGGGGCATTGGTGTCTTTCGGATATACCGGACGGTCGATTTCCGAAGTAAGGACCGTTCGCTCGAAACTGTCGAAATAGACGACCTTGCACTGGGGGGAGGGGCAGAAAATGGCCGGTTCGGAAACCTTGTCTCTTTGCTCGTCGGTCAAGTACGATTTCAGCGTGTCGCCTCTGACCGGATCGCCCTTCGAGCCGCAACGAGGGCAGTAGTCGTCCGTGTTGTCTGGTTCTCGAACGAAGGCTTTGTTCATTTTCCATCAGCCACACTAGGGGGTTGTGTGCCTTTCGAGTTCTCGTCCTATTTCGACAGTTTCCGTATCAAAGCCATCACCGCCCACAGGATGGCCGTGAGCACGAGGCTCCCGATGATGGATGCTTTCCAGTCTATCATTTCACGGCTCCTACGCGCAGGGCAAGAATCCCAATCGCCCCTTCATTCTATCTCGAATACCCGCCCAATCACAGGATGCTTGTATCTTGCTTCGCCCGTCAACACTTGCAGGTTTTCCAATGCCTCGACAAACGGAGGCTTTGATTTACTCCGCAGGAATCTTCAACACCACCGGCAGGCCGGTATCGGGGGCCACAAGGTAGTTAGTTGCACGGTACTTCAATTCGACCGGCCCAGTCGGTATTCTGCCCCCGATCTTCACCAAAGTCGTCGCCCTAGCGGGCAAGTGCAACTTCGCCGGTCCCAGGTTTCCCGTCCGCTCCAGCCAGATGTCGGCACTACTGGTGTTGCGGATCTCGACCCAGATATTCTTTTTTGATCGCAGATTGGGCGGGGATACTTCAACAGACTTGGCAAACAACGGTTTCAGCCACTGTTCCCGGCCGATAAGCTTGTCTTTATACCAGACCACGGTTCGGCCCTCCATGAGGGCATTCTTCAAGCCGTCCAGAGTCCGTTTCTTGACGAACACCAGCGTCATTGTGCGATGGCCGTCCACGGTGCTACTCTCCCTGCGGTCTGGTGCGTGGATGTCTGTATTGCCGATCATGGTGAGGTTCTTCTCCAGACACCACTTGTGGGCGTCGGGATAGTACGATCCGCCATTGCATACTTCCATGCCGTGAAACCACTTGTTCTCGAACATGGTTGTATGGACGTCCAGCCAGCGGCCCTTCTCCGGGCCTTGCCACTGATGATGATTCCAGAAGACAAAGGCTCCCTGGTCGTTCGCCCGCTTGATAACCTCCAGGAAGTCCTTGGTGTCGAGCGGTTTGACATCGTTGAGGAAGATTGCATTGAAATGGCCTGGAGGCGTACCACGGGTGATCTCCGCACCCCTGGGAAACAGGAGCCCGTGGGCCTTGGCGGCTCCGAGGGCCAAGTCATAAGGGCGATTGTGGTTCGGCGGCACGTCTTCTTTGTGCGGCTGATATTCGATATGGTCCGTGATCGAGATGGCATCGAGTCCCTGACGCCACGCCTCAGCCACACGCACCGGCGGCCAAACCTGCCGGTCCGAGAAAACCGTGTGCATGTGCAGATCGCACGTAAGCGTCTCGTAGCCTTCCAGGTCGGGGAAATGAATGTCCCGCCGAACTTCGGCTGCAAGAGCGGGGGCCAGCGCAACGAACAAGAATACGGGCAGGAGG
>CAYTDU010001203.1:0-1689 GCA_964436395.1 uncultured Gemmatimonadaceae bacterium
CTAGCACCCGCCGGAGGCGTAAATGCCTGTGCTGCTAGCACCCGCCGGAGGCGTATTGTGCTGGTTCAACGTGAATTGGACAAATGCCTCACGCTGCTAAGCAACAACCGGCGACCCTATGTCGACGGTTTTGGTCTGTGGCTACGCCACAGACCTTGTGAGTTTTTTAGGTATGAGGGAGGCTCGGAATATCTGTTCAACGCACACTGATTAGATGTGCGGGGGAACGTTGGGTTCCCCCTAAACTGTATTCGTCGCCACCCGGCCGGTTATCCCTAACGGGTCGCTCTCCAGCGTTGCCCGTTTCCGTTTCGCCGGCCATTGGTAGTCTATATCCTTCCTCTTTCTCTGTCAACCGCTTTTCTCGACGCCGGGCTTTTCGGATCTCTCGTGCGTCGGCGAGTTTCTGTTCTCGTTCTGCGAGAATAGCGTCGGCCCGGCCCTCGAGTTTGTCCTTGGGCGCGATGTAGCCTATGGCACTGTGTAGACGCTCGTTGTTGTAGTGTGTCACGAATTGGGCTACGATACGACGCGCGTCATCGAGGCTCAGAGGTGTGCCCGGCCGGATGCAGTCTCGTTTCAACGTCCCGTGCCATCGCTCTTGTTTGCCGTTTGATTGTGGGTAGAACGGTGACGTTCTCACGTGTGTCATCCCGCTGAGCCGGATGAACTCTTTGAAGTCCCGGGCGATGAATTGCGGACCGTTGTCGGAGATGATGCGAGGATGAGCGTCGGGGAACCGCTCGTGCGCACGCTGCAGCACGATTTCGATGTCGGTTTCGGTCATCGATTCGCGAATCTCCCAGTGTACGAGGTAGCGGCTGTACCCGTCGAGCACACTGCACAGGTAGTAGAATGTGCCGCGAATGTTGATGTATGAGATGTCCGTGTGCCAGTGTTCTTGCGCTTTCAACGGTTGCTGGAACCCTGTGCCTTTCTTCGACGGCGTGCCGCGCCACCGGCCGAGCACCCCGGCGTTTTTAAGCACGCGATACACGCTGCTGGCGCTCACGGCCACGATATTCTCGTCCATCATCATATACGTCACGCGACGGTATCCGTTATCGACGTGATCGACGTAATACGCCACAATCGCATCGCGCTCCCACGGCTCGATCCAGAAGTCCCGCGGAATCCAGCCGTTGTGTTCGTTGACACACCCGTAGCGACGGAGCCAGTCGTAATACTTGCTGCGACCTATACCCAGCCAACCGACAAGACAGGTCGCCGTCTGTTCAGCTCTATCCGACCAATACTGCACGTAATCAACCACCTCGTCCCTCAAATCCGGTTCTACCCAGGAAGACCTCAGGCTTCCCCAAGACTTTTTTTTAGCGCAACGTGCGATTCCATGATCTCCGCGATCACCTCGTCCTTGTGGGCCAGCTTCGAGCTGAGCGCATCCACCTTCCGCTCAAGATTGCGCTCACGCACACCGCCCTGTTGCTCGAACGCAGCCGCCCCATTCTCGAACAAAACCTTCTGCCACCGATAGAACACTGTGGGGTTCAGTCCATACTCCTCGCACACGTCCGACACCGGCACCTGGTCCAACAGATGACGCCGCAAAATCGCCACCTTCTGCTCCGCCGTGAACTTCCTTCGACTCTTCGACATACGCAAAACCTCCTTCACGGCTATATACTAACCGATTCCGAGGCTTTGTCCAATTCCAACTGAAGCAAGACA
>CAYTDU010001204.1:0-1677 GCA_964436395.1 uncultured Gemmatimonadaceae bacterium
GAACCGGCTCGGGGGACCACGAAGAAATCGACCCGCCCGATCCTGTTACTGAATACGGACACACGATGGTCGCCGCCGAGCGACTGGTCACGCTGTCTCATCCGGAAGCGTGTATTCTGCGGATCTCACTACCGATGGGAGTGAGCTTCAACGGGCATGCGGGAGCGATCGACTGGATTCAATCGCGTTTCAAGAATTCGCGGCCGGCCACGCTTTACTACGATGAGGTTCGCACCCCATCTTACACCGACTGCTTGAACGAACTGGCCGAAACGATGCTCGGCAATTCACTCTCCGGGCTGTTCCACGCCGGGGGGCCCAGGCACTTGAGCCTGTATCAGATCGCCCAGATCGTGAATCGTGTGGGCGGCTACGACCCAAATCACTTGCAGGGCTGCTACCGTATTGAGGCCGGACCGATTCCGCCGCGTGCGGGCAATGTCACGATGGATTCGAGCAAGCTTGCCGATGCCCTCGGTTACGAACCATTCGATCCTTGGCCGCTCGACCCGAAGTGGGTTCCAACAGATGCCGACTGGCATCGCGAACGACCGGAAGGTGAATCTGGTTCGCCAGAGTTGCTGGCGGAAGTCTTGTATCGAAATCGACGCCGACTAGAGCAAAATAATCTCCGCGGCATTTAGCGAAGCAGGCTGCACCGCTACCAGACGAATTCCAGGCCACCGGTGTAGGCCTGCAGCAGCAACTTGCCGTTGTCGTTTACAAATTCAGGATTGGCCGTGAATGGCGTCGTACCGCCGGCGCCACCGCCACTGTGACTACGGCTGAAGTTGGCATTCTCCGTCGCCAGTCCAACTCCGTCGAGGTACATCACCTGGTAACTTCCACGGAAACGGCAGCGACGCGTCAGCTGCACGATCGTGATAAGACTGGCCTCGGCCACCAGAGAAACATCGTGGTCGGTAACTTCTTCTTCGATGAGATTGGGGACGGTCGACGCATTAATAACCGACTGGTTGTTGATTCGGTTTAGGTAAACACCCGCTTCGGCCTCCGCACCGACGAGCACGCCCGGCGTGAGGCAGTAGTAGTAATCGCCACCAAGCTGGAAGCCGAGCATGTCGTTCACGGTTTCCAGGTGATGATCCAGCGAGGCCGGCACAATGGTGTTCGATTGGAAGCGGAATTCTTCACCCAAGTGGAGATAGCGGAAGCCCCACAACCATGAACCTTGGAAATGGTTCTTCGGCTTCGCCCAACGACGGCGGAAATTGACTTCACCGCTATGGAGCTGTGAGCTGTAGTCGACGCTGTGGAACTGCGCGTTGTCGGCCTCTTCAAAACCAGCCGGAGGCGCCGTTCCGAAAGAGCTGTACGGAGAGAACAGATCGTCAAAGCCGGTTCGATCAACGAATGCTGAGGACTCGAACTTCTCGATCATACCCAGGTAGCTGACCTCGAGATCAAACCCTGGCGTGAATACAAATGAACCGGTCAAGCGAATGCCGGGAACCGTGTCCCCGTTAAAGTCGACCGAGTTGGTGTCGAGCACCGTTGTACCAGGCCCCTGCTCCGAGAACGCGATGTAACGAGAACCTTCTTCTCGTTCCCACTGCACGTATTCGACGTGGAAATCAAACCAGTGCGAGGCACAGAGAGCACCGCAGTTGGCGCACTCGCCACACTCTCCATCGCCACAGTCGAGACAGTCTTCGA
>CAYTDU010001205.1:0-1673 GCA_964436395.1 uncultured Gemmatimonadaceae bacterium
TTATATGTCATAGTAACGGCGCGGTGCTTATCGCGATCTGTTTTCGTCGCTGCCTTAGCCTCACAACCATCATTATCTTTATATTCATTGCAACACCAACAATTAGATCGTATATTACGGACCGTAATCACCAAAGTGTCTCCAGGATACCACTTCAACGGCTTTATGGAACGATATGAGGGTTCGGGTGTAAGTGAGAGCTCACGGGGATGCTCCTTGGTCCCCATGCGGCGCGGACCCAGAAGACTTGTGTCAGCCAAAGGCCCCCCAGAAGCGCCTGTGCCCTTAGAGTCAGTAGGGTTTCCCCTCCCCACCTCATCGTTCGTGACTGTGACGAGGAAGCCCACCCCTCCGCACTCACATTCGGCTCCTAAGCCTCGGTAGCGCAGCCAATACGTCGCGTCGCAAAACTTTGAATCGCAATCCATGAAAACGTCGCCTACACACGACCAGTAAGCGTTGATTGTCAGCTGTGATTCATCATTTTTCTTGACAGTAAGGCTTGCTGTTTGGGGCGTGTAGTGTTCTTTTGCTGACTCACATTTGTCCCCCTGGCAGCATCCGCAGGGATACTCTAGTGTATATTCATCCACCTCAAGCATGTAAACCCCACACGGAAGCTTGATTATCGGCACTCTATCAGCATCCCCACTGGGAATTTCTATGACGAGAGAGTCCGCGGACGTGGGAGTGGAAAGGTCCGCAATAAGGGTCAGCTTCTTTTTCTCTTTATAATCAATGCATTTGCAGGAAGGCTTCTTCTCTTTTGTTAGGCAGATGTCTTGCTCCCGAGGGGCGAGGACGGTGAATTGGATGAATCCAAGGCCCAACTGCATTGGGGTGAAATCCAGTATCTGTCTATCCTCGTACCCCTCAGCTGATAGAATGACCTTTTCAAGCTTGCTTAGGTCGTAGGGAGTCTGTGCTCCTGAGGTGAAGACGAACTCTGTTTGAAGCAGTGCGGGGTCGATCTCCTCGCCCGTTTCGCAGTCGGTGACCTGATCGAAAAGCATTTTTGAGACTCCGAATATGGGAGTCGGGACTTGTATGCCCTGATTGGTGGTTTCCGCCGGTCCTCCTTGCTCGCGCGGGCACTCCGGACACTCTTCGATGAGGACTTCTTCCACGTATTCGCCTTCGGGGGGAGTCAACGCAATAGCCGTGGTGGCCTCACCCAGCCGGGGAACACTTTCCGCCTCGCTTTGTTCTGGCAGTTGACAGAGCAACTCCGCAACCTCCTCAAGCAACGCGAACGCTCTGTCTTCCAGCTGGTTTGCTGAGTCATTGGCTGAATTTGCCCGGTCTAGTAAACGATCTCCCACGGTTCTGTTCCCAATTCGGTACGCCATTCCTGCCTGCGCTGATAGTTGGTTGCTTTGAGCGTAGAAGTTGACTTGTTGGGAGTACAGCCGCTGCGCTTCTTCAAGCTTCGCCTTCCCCTCGGCAGTGACTCCGAAAGTAGGGACTACTGCGCCGATCTTTCCAAGTATCTGCTTGTCCAGATTGAGCGCTTTTTGGTATTCAAAGTCGGCTCTGGGACTACCTTCCTCGAAGTAGGCGTTGCCTTTTATGTGCGCTTGGCAGGACTGATCAGCGAGGGTATACATCTCGGCTAGCTTTTCTGTGAAGGCCCGACCAAGTTCATTTGTCGTCCGCTCAGCAAGAGAGTGGAT
>CAYTDU010001206.1:0-1667 GCA_964436395.1 uncultured Gemmatimonadaceae bacterium
CCACTGGCACACAACTTGGATGGTCACCGATAGTGACTGGCGACGGTGAGACGCTGGCGTACATCGGCGCAACAGCACAAATGCCGCCACTACCTGCGGTAATGCCGTTCTCTGGTGGCGAGCAGAAAGTTCTCGCCGACAATCTCCTACCGTCGGGTTTTCCGATTGAAGATTTGGTCACCCCAACCCAGGTCATCTTCGAATCACACGACGGACTGACAATCCATGCTCAGATGTTCGAGTCTGACAACGGACAATCGCCCAAGCCAGCCGTCATCTTTGTCCACGGTGGACCACCACGGCAAATGCTCATGGGATGGCACTACTCCAGCTACTACTCCAACGCCTACGCGGTTAACCAGTATCTCGCGAATCGTGGTTTTGTTGTGCTGTCCGTGAATTTCCGGTTGGGCATTGGGTATGGCTACGACTTCCATCAACCAGCCAATTGCGGGGCGCGCGGAGCAGCGGAGTATATGGATGTGAAGGCCGCCGCAGAGTACTTGCGCGACTTACCCGAAGTCGACGGTTCGAGAATCGGAATTTACGGCGGATCGTACGGTGGATTCCTGACTGCCATGGCACTTGCCCGCAACTCAGATCTATTTGCCGCCGGAGTGGACGTGCACGGTGTCCACGACTGGACCGCAGAGCGGGCGCGCGGGATGATGGACCGAACACGGTATGAGCAACCAGAGGATATCGAGCAAGCGCTCGAGACTGCTTGGGAGTCATCGCCCGTGTCTTCGATGGCGACCTGGAGTTCTCCTGTGCTCGTAATCCACGGAGATGACGACCGCAACGTGCGGTTCAATCAGAGCACCGACCTCGTACGTCGTCTCATCGAGCGTGGCATCGAGCACGAGACATTGTTAATACCCGAAGACACACACCATTTTATGCGTTTCGCGAACGTCGTGAGGGTGTACGAGGCAGCCGCAGCTTTTCTCGAACGTAAGCTGCGTCGCTGATGGTTTGGCGAATGGGCAGGCGCTGAGTTTGCCTTGATCTGATTTCCGGCATTGCGAACCTAGCAGAGTAGCAGTTGGGTCGGATTCCGCGATCCAACTGCACTGATCATACCGTAAATGAAAGTCTCATAAGAGCTTCCACAGTATCCCCTCCAGTTCGCTCTAACCATTTGCCGTAGCGAAACGGAACGATTCCCCCGCGTGATTCGGCCGTGATCTCACCGGTCACGCAAATATCACAACCGCGTCACCGCCCCTCATTAACGTGCTCTCGCATGCTTGGAGTCTCCAGGTGTCCGTTCACGCAAAGATCACAGGAGGTAACCAACCAGGGGAGATCAAGACCATGCAAATGCATCGTCTACGGTCTGGAGCGGCTGCAACGTTGCTTTGGACCTCGATCGTCTTGTCGCTCGGCGGATGTGCGGCGACGTCTACGTACCGACACGCAGGATTCGTCGGTTCGAGAGGCACCGGCTTGACGCTATCTGTAGTGAACCGAAACATCGAGGATGTTCGCGTATACATCCTTCGCGAAACCACCACAATGCCGATAGGTACGGTTCGCGCCATGAACTCTCGTGCTTTCAAGATTCCCAAAGCGAGGCTCGGCTGCTCGAGTGTGTTGCGCCTGGCAGTAGTGACCACACCGTCGCACAGTAGACACAATCTAGCTCCGCTCGAGTACAACCTGGG
>CAYTDU010001207.1:0-1665 GCA_964436395.1 uncultured Gemmatimonadaceae bacterium
ATGTTTGACGAGCAAATTCACCGCCTCATCCGACAGCAACTCTACATCGCCACTCGCCGCTCGCAACTCACCGCTCGCCACTCTTCCCATCGCCTTTTCCAAAATCCTCCTGACGTGATCACCCTCGAGCGGCTCCAACACAAAAACCCTAACCCTAGACAACAACGCGCTGTTCAACTCGAATGAGGGATTTTCCGTCGTCGCCCCGATGAGCGTAATCACACCGCGTTCGACCCAGGGCAGAAACGCGTCCTGCTGCGCTTTGTTGAAGCGGTGTATCTCGTCGCAGAACAGGATCGTTCCCCTGCCCTCGTACTCGATCCGGTGCTGCGCCTCCTTCACGATCTCCCGCACCTGCGGCACCCCGGCGGTGACGGCACTGAATAACTCGAAATGACGGTCTGTATGATTAGCGATCAGGCGCGCCAAGGTGGTCTTCCCACAGCCCGGCGGCCCCCAGAACACGATGGACGAGACGTCACCTCGGAGAATTGCCTCGCGCAGCGGTTTCCCCTCGCCGAGTATATGCTCTTGGCCCAGGAATTCGTCCAGCGTCCGCGGCCGCATTCGGGACGCGAGGGGCTCCTGGGACTCTCCGCCGGTGAAGAGGCTGGCTTGTGGAGTCATAGACCAGCTACGGGAAGCCGGCCACGACCAACACACGACGGTCCAGCGCAGCATGCCGGTACCTCCCGTAGCGCGCCGCAGAAAGCGACAGCTCGGCGCGGAGCGCCGGCAGAGCGCACGTAGGCAAGCGAAGGGAGGGTACCGGTATGCGGAGCAAGAGCAGACGATCGCTCGACGAGCAATCCGTCAATCACGCCGCTTTGTCCCGTGCGACGCCAGCAGCTCGCGAGCCCGCTCTAAGAGCGCCGAATTGGTGTTTAACGTCGGGTCCTCGAGCACTATCTGAAGCAGCGCGTTCAGTGTCTGGCCGACTTGCGGGCCTTTCTTGAAACCGGCCCTCTTGAGGTCATCTCCACGCACCGCCAGGTCGCCGAGGGTCAACGGTGCCCCCGACTGCCGTACTCGCGTCACAGCGTCTCCTAGACCGTTTGCGACCCCTTCAACGCGCGCCAGCCAAACCAAATCATCGGCCGAGTCAGCAACCTTTGCCATCCACCTCCGCACCTCGACCTCGGACGCAAGAGCCGGCCATTGCCCCCGAAACTTCCCAATCCGCCGGCCCCGCTCGATTTCTACCTTGGAGCACTTGAGCCGAGCCAAAGTCGCCGCCGGATCGTCGGAAAGGAAGCAGGTGATCAATACCGGATCTCTCAACCCAACCCGATCGATGCCCTCCAGCAAGGAACCTTCTGCCTCACCACCTACCGCCCTACCGCCATACCGCCCTACCGCCTCAGGCAGCCACATGTCTAATGCGCCCGATTCTCTCCAGCACGCCACGAACTCAACCGCCGCCCGACATCCCTCCAACCCCCTGAACCACTCCACCCTAACCCGCTCCGCGGACAGATGTTGCAACCCCGCAACACAAGTGTTGCAGGCATCCCACGTTGCGGTTTCGATCTCAAATCCAAGCCGAGCCGAAAACCTGAAAGCCCGCAGAATCCGTAGGTAATCCTCCCGAAACCGCTGTTCCGGATCGCCCACAGCGCGAATCAGTTTGGCTTCCATATCCTCGGCACCGCTAAACAAGTCCCG
>CAYTDU010001208.1:0-1664 GCA_964436395.1 uncultured Gemmatimonadaceae bacterium
GCAGTCATTGGCTCATCAAATCCTGCGCCTAGGCATGCCCGCCAATTACCCGCCTTGTCAAAGACCTCAGCCGCCGCCGTATGGTGCTTATCGTCCGCGCCAATCAGTGCTGTCACTGAGCTCCCGTTAACTTTCCTGACTGGTAGGGGAATGAAAAAGAAAGAGGATTCATCGAGTTTGAGATCGAGTAGCGCTTTGCTTTCGCGTAATTCGGGACCTCGTCCCCGTCTGACTGATGCGGGAGTAGTATTGTAAACCGCTTCAAAGAAGGCCAGTTCTGTATCGTAACGCGAGATGAACTCTTCGGGTTGCGGCACATACAGGCTGAGCACTTCCTCTACATTCAGTACTAGCGCATCCGTATCTGCTAATTCTACTAATGCAAGCGATTTAAACAGTCGCTGCTCACCGCTGTCTTTTACTTCAAGGTCGAAGCGAACCAATGTGTCGCTGTCTGTTTTCCTTTTGTGTAGGTCACAGCAATTTGGTACTGCGAACTTCAGGATATCAGTGATCACTTGTTTCTGGTCCTCTAACCTGTCTACCTTGATTTCTTTGATACGTTCTTTGGCTTGGGGCTTGTTATTCAGCCTGGTCTCGAGCTTTGGGCCAAGGTCCTTTCCGCAGCCTGCGCACGAGATGGCAGCTACCAAAGTTACCAGTAGTGTCTGCTGTAATGGTTTCATCACGCGCTCCTTGTGCTGGGGTAAAAGCTTGGGGGGAGGCCGCTCCCCCCCAAGCCGCGAAGCACTAAAGTGGACTAGAATCTCAGGTTAATGTCCTCAAGGTCTCCTCCAGTGCTGAAAAGCGTATATCCGAACAATCTCCATTCCTTCTCTTCACTAAAAACAGCATTGCCTGAGAAGCCGAAAGTGAACTGATCTGTTTCGCAGCAATCGATGACCAGCTTTGTCTTCATCTTTAATTTACCTACTCTTCCATGTATGAACCCACGAAACGTTTTCTTGCTTGGATCATACACGATTGCCAATAAACAGTAACACCCATTTCCTTCTTTTTCGCCTGTGCTGTACTGGAATTCTTGCAGGCGTTTCTGCTTGAGTTCGTCCTTGAGGCGCCTGAGTATCTCTTTCGCCCCTTTCTTCGCAAGGTTCTTCGCCACATTCCCAGATAAAAGTTTCCAAGCCTCGATAGGGGCCGTGGCAGTTTTCATGCCAAGCTTTCTGATGAACGTCACTCCTTGATCGTTGCTTAGCTGATTTCCACAATAGAATCGCGCCCTATTCTTGAGGCAGTCATCCATAACAACCGTGGCGTAAGGTACCGCCACATCAGTCATCACCTCATTACCAAAGCGGGGCACTTCCCAATCTAGCAATCTCCTTTCCCCCATTGGATCTATAGAGCCGGTTGGGCAGTTACCTTCAAACTCATACAGGTTCATCCCATCGGCGTAGCCGATCGGATCTCTCTGGAGGAATCTGCCGAGGACGGGGCTGTAGGAGCGATTGCGGAAGTAATAGAGGTCGGCTTCCGAGTCCCACCGGCGGCCCTGGAAGAGTAGGGTGTTGCCGGTCGAGCCGTCGAGGGTCAAGGTGTATTCCCCATAGGGGTCGTAGGCAACTTTCTCGACTACGGTGCCCGTGTCGTTGGTCAGGGCCACGACGTTGTAGTTGGCCTGTTGACAGTAGAAGTAGCGCGTG
>CAYTDU010001209.1:0-1657 GCA_964436395.1 uncultured Gemmatimonadaceae bacterium
GGCACGCAGCCGGTGGACGCAGTGAACGCTGAGCTGCTGTTGCGCCGGAGCCAGCCAACACGAGTAGCCGGCTTCTTCGGTTTGATCTCTGTGGCCGTGCTCGCTGTCACGTACATCCTGGTGATGCAGTTGGGGCTGCCATACTGGGTGCTAGGTTCGGCAGTGGTGCTGCTCGCCGGCAGCCTTCCGTTGACTTTGCTCACAGGACGCGCCGAACGGCGCAGAGCGAAAGCGCGTTTGACCGGTGTGGCGGAAAGCGAGCTCGAGGCCGCGTCCGGGCACCGTTTCACCTGGCGTAAGACGATCCTGAGTGGCGCCTTCGCTGCGGGTGGGCTGGCCGTGGTGACGGTGATCTTCATGGGCATGCGGTTCCTGGGTATCGGACCCGCCGGGACTTTGATGACCACCGGTGTTCTCGACCGGCAGGAGCGCGTGATTCTGGCCGATTTCGAGAACCGCAGCGCGGATTCGACGTTGGGTGAGACCGTGACTGAATTGCTCCGCATCGACCTCTCGCAGTCACCGGTGTTGGTCGTCCTGGAACCCAGCCAGATCGATCAGATCCTGAGGCACATGGAACACCCGCCGGGCACCCGCCTGACAGCCCACCTCGCGCAAGACGCGGCCCAGCGTGAAGGGATCAAGGCGTACGTTACCGGAGACGTCGTTGCGGTAGGCTCAGGTTTTGTCGTATCCGCGCGATTAATCGCCGCAGCTTCGGGAGACGCTCTGGTATCGCACCGCGAACAGGCTGCGAGCGCCGACGGGATCGTCGACGCGGTTGACCGGCTGTCGGCCACGCTCCGTGCGCGCGTTGGCGAATCGTTGAGAACGGTGCGCGCCGACCCACCGCTGGAACGTGTCACGACTTCCTCAATGGAGGCGTTGCGTCTGTACGCCCAAGGGTGTCAGGTAGGAGACGCCACGGCCGAGTACGACAGGGGCATCCAACTACTGGAGCAGGCGGTGGAGCTGGACAGCACCTTTGCGATGGCGTACCGCAAGTTGGCCGTCTGGAATGCCAATGCCGACCGAATGGCGCAGGTCGACACAGCGGCCACTAGGGCATACGAGCTTCGCTCGCGGGTCGGAGACAGAGAGCGTTGGCTGATTGAGGCAGCTTACCACGATTACGTCGTGGAGGATGACGAGGCCGAGGAGAACGCGTATCTGTCGCTCCTGGACAAATACCCGAACGACCCGACAGCCCTGCACAACCTATCGAATGCTTACCGCGAGAAAGGCCGCACTTCTGAAGCTGCTGACCTCCTGCTCCGTACCGTGCGAAACGGAGGGGCGACCGGAATCTCGTACAACGCTTTGGTCTATGACCTCGGCAATCTCGGCCGGCTCGACGAAGTTGAGGAGGTACTGGCGGGTTTCAAAGAGAATTATCCGAACCACCCCAACGTGGGCGCACACGAGGTGCTCCACGCGTATAATCGTGGGGATCTGGAAGCCGCCGAGTTGCGCGCTCGCGAATGGCTGGAAAAAAGCGCTGGCAACCCACAGTATGCAATGGATCCGTACTCAGGCCTAACGTCGCTGGCAGCTCTGCGGGGTCGTTTGGCTGAGAGCCTCCGACATGAGAGAGATGCTACGAATCTCGAGGTAGAGTGGTATCGTGATCGCCTGCCGGACGAGGTCAGGGATAACC
>CAYTDU010001210.1:0-1654 GCA_964436395.1 uncultured Gemmatimonadaceae bacterium
GCGAATTCGGCTCATGCACGGAGCACTCACCTATCGGGACGAAAGACTGGCGAACTCCGACGCGGCAGCGATCGTCGAGGTTATTGAGCACCTCGACTCGCCCCGGCTGAAGGCCTTCGAGCGAGTCGTCTTCGAGCACGCCCGGCCCCGGACGATCGTGCTGACCACGCCCAATCGCGAGTACAACGTCGTCTGGGAGTCCCTATCCCGCAGGCCAAATGCGGCACGGCGACCACCGATTCGAGTGGACACGGGCGGAATTCCAGGATTGGGCCAATGGCGTGGCCGACCGATTCGGCTATTCGGTTCGCTATTTGCCGGTTGGTCCCGAGGAGGCGGAAGTAGGGGCACCGTCGCAGATGGCGGTGTTTGAGACAGGCGATGACTCAACACAATTGGAAGAACGGCACGGCGGGAGGTGACACAGTGGTTCCAAAGCTAGAACCCCAGAGCATAGAGTCGTTGAGTGACCTTGTTGTATCGTTCTCGTCTGGAGAGCATGCGGGCAAGTCCTATCCACGTGATGTACTGGTCATGAGATGCCAAGGCACATATGGCTTCGGTTCAGCGGGCAACTCGGATGCCACATATCTGATGGCAATGGGAAAGGCTGCTCTGGAAGCATTTGACCCAGAAGCTCTGATAATCGACATGACGGATCTTCACTATGAGTGGGGCGATATGCTTGAGTGTGTGCTCGGCCTCGGTGATGACCGTGTACCGATGGGTGTTGTCGTCGGACATGGGTGTCGTCAGGCGGTCGGGACACTGTGTTTCGGCGAGAACTCAACTAGAGATGCCTGTGAGAAGGAGTGGATTCTCGATTCGCTGGACCAGGCCTGGGCGTACGTCACTTCCTTGCTCGATGAAGGCGAGACGCCGCCGCTACACGAAGCGTCAAAGGACGGTGACCTACATCGTATGCGAGACCTCATTGAGGCTGGTTCAGACGTGAATCGTGAAGATGCCGATGGAAATCGTCCTTTGCACGAAGCGACTGACGCGAAGGCAACAAGGATTCTTATCGAGGCTGGAGCAGACGTCATCGCGAGGAATCGAGCAGGCGTAACACCGCTCCACCTTGCAGAAAGCGTTGAAATTGCCCGAATCCTCATCAAGGCGGGGGCCGATCCCGATGCCAGAACACACTATGGTGCTTCACCATTGAGTTATGCATCTTCACCAGAATTGGCGAAGTTCCTCGTCAATGCCGGAGCCGACGTGCAATTGCGTGCGAGAAAGTCGCTACTTCACAGCGTCAAGAATCCACAAATCGCTCAGGTCTTCATCGAGGCCGGAGCACACGTCAATGCTGTTGACGAGAACGGAAAGACTCCGCTCGACTCCGCAACTGACAACGAAACGATTTTTTCCCGGCAGGCAGAGAATGTATGGGGTTCTACAGCCGACATTAAGGCTGCAAGGAACTACTCAAAGATTGCCGCCCTGCTGCGTCGACACGGAGGGAGAACGTCCCAAGACATTCAGGGGCAGGAAAGAGACACATGAAGAACCGCGTCCACAACAGCCCGAACCTCATCTACTCGGTGGGCACCCAGGTCGTTGCACTCAAGCAGGTGCAAGGGGCCCACGGGCAGGCTGTGCATCCGGCCGGGGCGGTCGGCGTGGTGGTCCGCTCGCCGTGCGACCGGCA
>CAYTDU010001211.1:0-1653 GCA_964436395.1 uncultured Gemmatimonadaceae bacterium
CTTTCGAACGCCGTGCGGGTTGTGAGTGACACCGGGCGAGTTCTAAACCTGTCCAGCACTCCCAACCAGCGTTGGAATGCCCTTTCATAGGGCGTTTCGTGTTGCTCTTGCTTCGCCCGCAGTACCCACGGAAGCGTCGCCAGCCAGTCGCTCAAAGCGCAAGACGAGACGCAGCGGGTCTCGGACTGACTCGGCGACTGGACCACTTAGGAGGAGAGGACTGCTTCTAGCTTCCGCAGGGCTTCTCGGTGTTTCTCCTTCTCCATGCGCCGGATGTTGAGGAGCTTCCATTGAAGAGCGGGAAGCTATTCAATGTGCCCAATTCCTAGCCGATTCCACTCAGGCGTACCGCGTTTCAGTGAAATGAGGAACGCACGCTCATCGTCATCGAGAGCGTGCCGCAGCAACGAAGGCAGCTCAGCTTGGACTGCGGCGAGTTCATCTAGCGAGACCTCATGGTCAGTCATGCCGACGAATTGCTCGTCGTACACCGCGGCGACGTCCTTCAACCGGGGTTGGAGCAACTCGCTCATCGGCCGATTGTGCCCAGCAAGATAGACGACGAATGCACGACGGATGTCAGGCGTGATGCCGACGTCGTTTAGAAGGAGGGCGACGTCGTACAAGTCCCTCGGGTGCTGGCGATCCAGCGCCGCGCACAGCTTCCCGCCGTACAGGTCAGCCACGTTGAGCGTTTGCACGCGGACAGACGCCTGGAAGCGTTGCTGTGCCTTGTCGCAGAGATCCTTCTCCTCAGGTGGGTAGACGGAGCCGCGGAAGATCAGATTCGGCTCGATCTTGATGCTTGTCTCCAGGCTGGCATCCTGCAAGCGTACAACCCGCCCGCTTGAGCGCTGCTCCTCGACAGTCACGTTGGGGATGCGCTGAGCCACCTCGTGCTTCAGGTCCCGAAGTCCCGCATCGATTGTCGCCAAGGTTTCAGTTCGAGGCTTGAGCGGAAGGTATGTGAGATCGATGTCCACGGAAACGCGCGGCATGCTTTCCACAAACAGGTTGATGGCCGTGCCTCCCTTGAGGGCGAAGTCGGAGTGCCCGCGCAAGAGCGGAAGACATTGGAGCAGCAGGCGAACCTGAGCCTCGTAGCGCGGATCAAACATCCGGCAACTCCTCTGCCGGTGGCACGGTGATCTGGTACTTCGTGTTCAGACTCCCTCCCTTGTACAGCTGCCTCTTGCCCTTCCCGAGATCGATTCTGTCCAGATCGAGTTGCTCCATCCAATGGTGCTGTGCGGTCTCTGCGACCCACAGGAACAACCGCTTCACCTTGATCGAGCGGCAGGCCTCAAGCAATGCCTGGACGACATCCGGGCGAAGGGTGGACAAGCCATTCATGAGTTCAAGGGCGTAGTCGATCCCGTCATTCGTGCGTGCGAGGCGGATTTGCTCCATGATGGCCCGCTCAGGACTTGAGAGGAGGATCTGGAAACCGCCGTGGTCTATCTGTGCGCTCGCTTGGTCCGGGATTGCATCGAACAGGTTGAAACAGTGATGTCTGAGGTCGGCGTTCCACGAATACTGCCGGAACCACACCGGCAGCTGCTCCGCCCTATCACTGATCAGCATGACGCGCTGTGGCGATCCGAGCGGAATGAAGTGTGCTCGCCCAAGATGAGTCAACGCGGTGTCGGCGCC
>CAYTDU010001212.1:0-1636 GCA_964436395.1 uncultured Gemmatimonadaceae bacterium
TCGCGATCTCGTGCGGGGTTGAATACAGCAGCCACTGGTTGTTGAACTCGACCCAGGCGTCGGCGCCCTTGAGCGCGCCGACCAGCGAATCCACAGGGAGCATCGGATCGGCAACCTTTCCCACTCCAAGCGGCGAGGCCAGCCAGATCACCATCGGCTTTGCACCGATGGAGAACGCCGCCCGAGCGGTGGCATTGACAACGTGTGGATTGCTCTCTGTGTCCGCGGTAATAACGAAGGTCTCTCCTGGCTTGAGCTTAAAAAGCTCTCTGGTAAGAATGTCTGCTGCCTTGCCCAACTCGTATTCGTAAAGAACCATGCTTACTCCTCCTTGTGAGTCGTGTATTTCATCTCGTATCGCTACCGTTTCTTCGAATCTTCACTTTGAATCAGTTCCTCGGCGGCAACCCCCGTATTCAGAATCCGGACCCCGTCGATACGTCCTCCTTCCAATCCAAATGCCAATGGGACCGTTTACGTTATCCTCTGCGCACGCGCTTCAACTTCGGGTTCATCGCATCGTTTAGGCCGTCTCCGAGAAGGTTCAGCGAGAGGACGGTCAGGAAGATGGCGAGCCCCGGGAATACGGAGAACCACCACGCGCTCCTCAAGAATCGTTGTGCGTTGTACAACATGCGCCCCCAACTCATCAGGTTGGGATCGCCTGCTCCCAAGAAGCTTAACCCCGCCTCCGTAAGGATCGCCGCGCCCACTTCGAGTGACCCGGTTACGAGAAGAATGTGCAGCGCGTTGGGTAGGATCTGCCGGAAGATGATGCGGGCATTGCGCATACCGACGGCACGAGCAGACATGACGAACTCGCTCTCTCGCAAACGCAGGAACTCCGAACGGACCATCCTCCCACTGCGGGGCCAGCTCAATATCCCGATGACGATAACCACGTTCCATATTGTGTTGCCGAAAAAGACTACGATCACCAGAGCGAAGAGAAATCGAGGCATCGACTGAAACAGCTCGCAGAATCGCATCAATAGGTCATCGATCGGCCCACCGAAGTAGCCGGAGATCGATCCGATGATTCCGCCAAGCAGGACAGAGGTGAATGCCGCGGCGAAACCGACGACCAAAGAAACCCTGGCGCCGTGCACCACACCGCTGAAGATATCCCTTGCCAGATTGTCTGTTCCCATGAGGAAGTGTCTGCTCGGTGGCTGCAGCATCCGACCCACACCAGGCTCCATCGGATCGTGCGTCGAGATGACGTCGGCAAAGATTGCCACGAGTGCAAGAAACAACAGGAAGAACAGGCCTACAACCGCACCTCTATTCTTTCTGAACCGCTTCCAAAAACTCCATGCCACGAGCCTTGCGCGTGATGCGGAGTCTTTCAGGCGGTCAAAAAGCATGTAATCAGTCCTCCTACTAGTTGTAGACGATTCGCGGGTCGAGGTAGACGTACAGGAGATCGGTCAGAAGGTTGAGGATGACAACACCAACGGACATTACGATCAACAGACCCATCAGCACCGGGTAGTCTCGTCTCATCAATGAGTCGAGCATCATTCTGCCGAGTCCTGGCCAGGTGAAGACAGTCTCGGTCAACATGGCACCGGTTAGCACGAAGCCGAAATTGACGCTGATCACAGTGACCACCGGCAGGATCGCATTTCGCAGG
>CAYTDU010001213.1:0-1634 GCA_964436395.1 uncultured Gemmatimonadaceae bacterium
CGCCGAAGCCGGCGGCTGTATCATGCCAGCTATTCTCAAGGTGCATAAATGGGAAGTCGGAGTGGTATTGCCGAAAATAGATTCGCTTGCCGAGCAAGAACAGTCTATTGGCCAGCTTCAGAGTCTCAACACCTTTCGGATGTGTGCGCCAACTCTTACCACTTGATGGCCGGATCGTCCGTCCAGAAAACTCGAAGTCGAAGGTACATGAGGGCGTATACCCCGAGGAGGCGAGATCAGAGCGTTTGAAGACATGCCGTGTCTGAGTCTCGGCCAGGTCTCGTAGTTCGACTCGCGTCAGCTTGTGATAATCACCGGAATCACCGGCGAGAAAACAGTACTCCCCTTGTTCCGCGATCGCTTTCTGCTCGAATAACGGACGGAATTTCTTCTGCGCGGCGTCCTTGCAATACCAAAGGATATAATCGTAGACAGAGGCCAAGCCCTTTTGCCCGAGTGGTGTCATCGTTCGATAGTTGATTTGTGCACAGAAATTATCAACACCGAAGACTTCGTCCATCAACGCTCGCACGCGATGTACGTTTTCGTCGCTAATTTGGACGAAACACGACCCGGTTTCATGCAGCAACTCGCGAGCTAGTAATAGGCGGTCGTGCAAGTAAGCAAGGTAGGAGTGGATTCCCAATTCCCACGTGTCCCGAAACGCCTTAATCATTTCCGGCTCTTGAGTCAGGTCCTCGTCCTTGCCTTCCTTCACGTCCCGCTTGTTGACAAACGGTTGGAAGTTGCTGCCGTACTTAATTCCATACGGTGGGTCAACGTAGACCATCTGGACTTTACCAGCCATGCCCTCCTTCTCCAGGAGCGAGTTCATCACCATCAGCGAGTCGCCGGCGATCAGGCGATTTGTCCAGCCGTGGGCGTGCTTGTAGAACTCGATGGCCTCGCGTAGGGGCGGGTTTTCCTCCGGCTGCTCGAAGAGGGATCGTTGGACAAGGCCCTCACCCCCAGCCCCCTCACCCCCGACCCCTCTCCCAGAGGGAGGGGGGAGCTTTTGCACCGCCCGGATGATCGAGCGGGGATCGATCCGCTCGTGGACGTGGAGGCTGACCGTGGGGACCTCGAAGCTGGTGTGCTCGGCCTTGCCCGCCCAGACGAGTTGAGGGTCGAGATGGGGGTCGTACTCGTACGTCTTCGTCGCCAGGTCGGGATCGGTTGCCGGGGTGACCAGTCCGACGGGCGGGTTGTTCGGCCGGGTCTTGTCCTTGTGGTCGTAGTGCTCGATCTCCCGTTTGCCCCTGCCCGACTTCTTCTTCGCCATGGCTCGATTCCCTCTCCCGCCGGGGCACTGTGGCCTGGGCCGGGCGTTAGGGGACTGACGCTGCTTGCCGGCGGCGGTTGTCGTCCGCCCTAATCGCCGCGCGGCTCCAACTTGGCCTCGATCCTAGCAGGGGGCCAACCGGCCGTCCAGCGGCCCGACTTGTGGCCGGGAGATTTGGTCGGGCCTGAGATTCGGCGGCCCTCCGGAGTAACCAACGTCGTTTTGACTTGTTCAGTGTGGTGGATCGAGTTCCATTATCCTCACGACGGTCGATCAAACCGCCAGGTTGACGATGATCACACAGCTGATTCCAAACCCGCCATCCTTACTTTCGCTCTGTTCTCATAGGCCA
>CAYTDU010001214.1:0-1631 GCA_964436395.1 uncultured Gemmatimonadaceae bacterium
TCGGCGGCGTTGGAATCATTCGTGATATGCTCGCTAGCCCCGGATCGAGTTGCGCGGCAAGCGCCCCCGCCACCCGTTGTCCGAGTCTAGTAACCGCTCCAACGCGTTCGGTTTTGGGCCATGTTGCATCGAAATTCTGCAGTGTTAGTGAGGATACCGCATCAATCACTTCGACGTGGTACCGGAGCGAGTCACCTAGTGAATAGATCGAACCGCATACGACGAGACCGCTACCTGATCGGTGGGCGACTGAGTGTGCCAGTGCGTTCGCGCCGGAGCCAGATGTTTCCTCTGCGTATTGCCTGGCAAAGGCGACCGGTACCACCTCTGCGACAGCGACCTGCTGGAGAGCCTGGCCAATCCAATCCGCGGTCAGAAAACCGAGACCTCTGAGGTCGGTATCGGACGTGTGAATCTCAAACGGGAGCACTACTACGCGATGAGGGGTGAGCGATGTACCTCGGTCAAATATCAGTTTGCCAACCGTCGCTCCAACGACAAGTAAGAGAACCGCCGCTGCGCCCAATGCCACGATGTGTCCCCGTCCTGCGACAACGTTTTTTGGCCAGTTCCGCGCCGAAGCGAGTTCAGGAAAGGGTGCGGACGATTCTGCTGCGGTTGGACCACCGGTGGCGGGAACGGTCTGTTCCGAAGTCGGTGAGCGTGAGTGTGCCCGTCGCATTTCTTCTACGAACACTTCGAATTCGCGTGGAGGGGCGATTCCGAATTCCTCACGCAGCAACTCGGCATGTTGCCGTGCGAACAACAGCGCGTTCGCGGGATCATTATCCCGTTCCAGGGCTTTCATTAGCTGTATGCCGTACCGCGAATTGAACGGGTCATGGTGTATCAGCAGTTGCCACCACTTTGCTGCCGATCGGGTGTGCCCCTCCGCTGTTGCGGCGTTTGCAAGCTCCTCTAACGCAAAGGCGTACTTGCCCGCGAACCGAGTGCGTTCTGTATCCAACCAGTGCTTGAACTCCTGAACGTTGGGGAGCACCAAACCTTCGAGGAACTCCCCGCGGTATATGTCAATTGCGTCTTCCCATCGTTCTTGTGCCAGTGCGTCTTCGTACGCAGTAGCGTCACACGAGATGTAATCGGGGTTCAGGCCGACGTCTTCGGTCCCACGGCGCACGAGAATGTCTTGGCCGAGATTCCGGCGTATGTGAGATAGCGCCTGTCGGAGCGCCATCCGGGAGTGTTGTTGATCGACTTCCGGCCAGAAGATGCCCAGCAAGGTGTCACGCCGGTGCATACTGCCAGGTCTTGGAAGGGCGAGGTAGCACAGAAGAGCAAATCGTTTCGGCTGTGCAAGCAGAGGCGCCGGATCATATTCACCGTCCGCAACAACCTCACCCGGCCCGAACGTACGCAATTCGATCAGGCCCACGGCAACTCCATGGTACGGCGTCGCAACTGCGCGCTACGATCTATCATGTCGGTTAGTAGTCGTGTGGCACTGGAGTCGCGTACAGCTGTGAATTGTTCAAGAATGTCCCAATCCGCGCTTCGACGGTCTGCCCCAGGTTGTAATCGAGCGGAGCCAGAATATGTCTACTGCGCGACGGTGTGGCCACTACTGCCAGGCGCAACACACTCGAGCAGCCGAGCCTCGCTTTGGGAATCTT
>CAYTDU010001215.1:0-1624 GCA_964436395.1 uncultured Gemmatimonadaceae bacterium
TCCACGCCGAGCACACCTACCACGTCGCCCTAGCCGGCGTGCTGGTCCACAATGCGTGTAACATTGACCTGGAACTCGATTCGCTTGGCCGGACGCAATCGGCATCTGCTAGAATACGGCGGGCGGACATCGGCACGGGCACGGGGACAACGAAGGCTGCACGGGAATATGTGCGCAGCATCGGGAACGAATCAGACGATGCCGGTCACTTGATCGCCAGACTGTTGGCAGGAAGGGGAGGGAAGACGGCCGGGAATGTCTTCCCGCAGAATCCCCTCATCAATCGACGTGATTTTCGAATGTACGAGCGGCTGGTCGCAAATGAAATTCTCGCGGGGAAAGACGTGTTTGTCAAGGTGACACTCAAGTATGCTGGCACTTCGACACGTCCATACGAGGTCGTATATGATGTCACCGTGGATGGCGTGGAGTGGCTGCCAAAGTTCTTTGCCAACTGAACGTAACGTGAAGGGACGAGTGAGAATGCAGCAGTCCGAACATGGAATGACGCAAGAGCTTGAGATGCCTGAGTCACACAGAGAGGCCATAAAGGTCCTGCGGAGTTTCTTCGCAGCAATGCAAGACTGGGAGAATAGCTGTGGCGTACTGAGTGATCGCGTGGAGAAGGGAGAGGCCCCGCTTGAGGAGTACCAGGAGATCCGTCTTGATCATCTGATGCGCATCTTCACGCAGTTCTGCGAGTTTGAAGGTGAACCGAACCGGGCGGCAGGAATGCACTACTGCTACCCCGGGGCATACAACCCGGAGGGCGAGAAGATACTGTCGGTCGAAGAACAAGGTGACAAGCTCATTGTACACACACAGGAAACGACGACAGGCCCCAATCTTGAGTGCATCTACACCTTAGTACAAAGGGAAGATGGGTGGCGGGTTGTGGATGACAAGAAGCAAGTATGGAAGGGCGGACAGGTTGAGCCGGTTGACCTGTGACTTTGCTGATCGTGTTTGACCGGTCGTACCCGTCCTGAGGCGAGTTCGAGGGCGGGAATCGTTGTTTGCCGCCCTGCGCTGTCACGAAGACCGTCTCCGGGAATGGCTCTGATCGAGAGGACAGTACATCATGCAACACATCTCGGAAACATGGAAGCGCATTGTCGCATGGCACGCGGCGAATACTCCCGGGGGAACGTTCTGCCTCGCAGACGGAGCGACAGAAGCGGAGGTTTGCTCATTCGAGAGCATGATTGGCTCGCCGCTGCCGGAAGATATCCGCGAATCGCTGTTGCTTCACAATGGCGGCGAGGATGCGTGGCTCGTGCACTACGGCGAGTTGCTTTCACTTGCCGGCATGACGCAGCAGTGGCACTTGTACCGTCAATTACGCGAGGCCGACCCTGACGGTGGCCTGGAGCCGCGGTGTATCGAAGGACCGATCAAACCGGTCTGGTGGTATCCCAAGCGAGTCCATCTCACCGACAACAGCGGCGATCATATCATGGCCGATTGTGATCCCGCGGGAGGTGGTCGATACGGACAGATCATTGAGCACAGTCATGAGATTGGACCGACCAAGGTGCTTGCCTGGAGTTGGCGGGAGTTTCTGGCTCAGCTAGCCCTTAAACAAGCGAGCTATCGAGCGTGTGCGGGCGGCTGAGGCCGTGGC
>CAYTDU010001216.1:0-1619 GCA_964436395.1 uncultured Gemmatimonadaceae bacterium
CACCCGCCCATCGGCTCCGAGCTGGAGACGGTAATTCAGAGAACCGTCCAGCTAGGAGCCTGTCGGGCTTAAGCCCTGATTTTTTAAGCAACGACGAACCCAAGCACGGTTTATACCCCTGAAAAGAGGTAACCGAGGGCAGGAATGATTTAGGTTTAGGAATTCCTGCATCATCCGCTCAGCTTTTTGCTGCCTGTAGGTTGTATAACCGCTTCATATTGTAGGCCAGACACACCAGATCCCATTCAATTCGTACCTTTTCCACCCCGCGCAGTAGAAACTGACGAAATCCCATCGGAGCCTTGATAATCCCAAACACCGGCTCCACTGTCCTGGCTCGTTTGGCGTAGATGTGTCGACCCTCCTCGGTTTGCAGCTTCTCTCGCATCTTCACCAACCGTGGGTTCTTCACCGTCTTGTGCTTTCGCTCCTTGGGTGGCCGGTAATCATAGCGACGGACGTTCTGTTCCTCATCGCTGATCGCAACGTAGGCCTCAATCCCCCGTTTCTCGATCCGTTCGATCACCGCGGCGTTCACATATCCTCCATCGGCCAGCACCGTTTCTACCGTCCCTATCTTCTCCGGTACTTCAGCAATCGCCCGCTCCAGCTCATTTGCGTCGCTGGGAGTCTGCAACACATCCGTGCCCAACACCAACTGACTCCCATCGGCATCTACCACAGCCTGGGCGTTGTACACCTGTTGATAGCTGGAGTACTTGCTTTTGCGCATCAGCTGACTGTCGGCATCCGTCAGGTTAATCTGCTTGCGAGCCTCCGGCTTTTTTGCTTCTCCCCTGCCGCCGCCTTTCGGCCCGCCCTCCTCACGATCCTCTGAATCCCCCTCGGCCTCTGCCCGCCTCTCCAGCCGCCGACGCGCTTCCAGCATTTTCTCCCGTAATCGTTCGCGCCGGGCAATCTCTTCGGGCAACTTCTGCCCGTCTACCTCATCCTGACGATCCTGGTTCTCCGCCTGTCGCAGTAGCTCTACCACGTCCTCCCGTAATTGCCGCTCCAACTGACCAGCCCGATCATAGCGCACGTTCTTGTGCTTGCTGGCATTCGCCCGGATGTGGGTCCCGTCCACACTCACTACCCCCACCTTCAGCAACTTCATCTCCGAGGCCAGCCGCAGTACTTCCACAAACGCTTCCTTCACTACCGCCGCATTCTGTCGGCGAAAGCTACAGATCGTGTCGTGATCCGGGTGCGTGTCCCCACTCAGATAGCGAACCCCTACATCCCGGTAGGTGGCCCGCTCAATTCGACGAGAGGAAAAGGTCCCGTTCGCATAGCAATAGATCAATAGCGCCAACATCATCCGTGGCGGATACTGTTCGCTTCCGGTCCCGCGCCGATTGATTCCCATCGACGGCAGATGCATCGAATCAACCGCTTCGATCACGAAATGTACCAGATCATCCTCCGGTACCCACTGCCTAAGGTCCACCGGCAACAGCATCGGTGTGTTCCGGTCCACATTCACCAGTCGTTCGGCCATGGCCCATCATACCATAGCCGCCCCATTCCTTCACCGGCGGTAGGGCCTAAGTCCGACAGGCTCCTAGTCTCTTGACAATTCCATATTCGTCGACGTACTCGCCATCGTGCTTCTGATT
>CAYTDU010001217.1:0-1616 GCA_964436395.1 uncultured Gemmatimonadaceae bacterium
CATGGCCGGTGTGCAGGCGCCGTTTCTCTACTGCGGAATTGCGGGCGATCACGTTCAAACGAGGATAACGACCGGGTTAGCCTCGGTTTCGAAAGAAGAGATTACTCGTGCAGATGTCGATCGAGTCAACGACGTTGCTAAGGCTGTGACGCTAGGAGACAACTACGAACTCCTTCATTACATCCCGCAGGAGTACAAAGTCGACAACCAGTGGGGCATCAGCGATCCCGTCGGAATGACCGGAATGCGGCTGGAAGTGGAGATGTGCCTCGTCGCGGTCCAGAATAATGCGGCCCAGAATCTCAGAAAGTCTGTCGAGCGTGCAGGATATAAGGTCACGGAACTTGTGTTGGAGCCTCTGGGTGCTTCTCGTGCCGCTCTAACCCAAGACGAGATGGAGATCGGCTGCGCGTTCGTCGACCTTGGTGCGGCTTCTACAAGCGTAGCGATTTTCCACGACGGCAAGCTTCGCCACCTCAACTCGATCAGATTTGCCGGCGTTCACGTCACTGGCGACATCGTCCAAGGTCTCAGTGTCACTCAAAGCGACGCCGAGCGTTTGAAGGAACGATGGGGCGTTGCATATACTCCGTTGGTCGATCCTGAAGAGACGATTGAATTGCCCAGTACCCCGGGACAGGGTGCGCGACAGGTCAAGAGAGAGTTGTTGGCTCACATCATACACCAGCGACTCGACGAGGTGTTTGGACTCGTACATGCACAGATCGAGGAGTCGGGCTTCGACGGGAAACTGCCGGCCGGTGTTATTCTGACCGGTGGAGGTGCCCATCTGCCGGGTGCCGTTGAACTCGCACGAGACGTATTTGCGATGCCTGCAAGGAAAGGCGTCCCTGAGCATGGGATAAGCGGTCTCACTGACAATGTCGATGCGCCTCGGTACACGGTGCCGGTTGGACTTGCTTTGTACGGGGCTTTGCAGATGAAACGTGGAAGGGCTGGATCTGGTGGCGGAGTGGATAAATTAATTGAACCTGTGAAACGCTGGTTGCAAGACTTCTTCTAACACAGGGCTACGAGGAATACATGGTTTTTGAACTCGAAGAAACGGTCTCGCAGAACGCCCGGATGAAGGTCGTCGGGATTGGCGGCGGCGGTGGAAACGCTGTCAATCGGATGATCGAAGAGCACCTAATGGGTGTGGAGTTCATTTCGGTCAACACCGATTCACAAGCACTGCTGTTGAACAACGCCGACGTCAAGGTCCAAATCGGCAAGAAGCTGACGAGAGGGCTCGGAGCAGGCGCAAGACCTGAGATCGGGCGACAAGCCATCGAGGAGAACCGCGACGATGTCTTGAGCGTACTCGAAGGGGCCGATCTCGTGTTCGTTACTTGCGGTATGGGAGGCGGTACTGGCACAGGGGCATCTCCGATCATCGCTCAGCTAGCTCGAGACGTGGGTGCTCTGACCGTGGGTATCATCACCAAGCCGTTCCTGTTCGAGGGTCGCAAGAGGATGCGCCAGGCTGAAATGGGCGCATCAGAGATGGCGAAACACGTAGACACCATGATCGTAGTGCCCAACGAACGGCTGCTGGCCGTGGTTGGCAAGAATGTGCCCTTCCAGGAGGCTCTCAAGAAGGCAGATGAAGTCCT
>CAYTDU010001218.1:0-1607 GCA_964436395.1 uncultured Gemmatimonadaceae bacterium
TCACCCCCGAACTCCCTCTGCCACATGTCATAGCTCAGCACGATCGCTCGACTGCCGTCACGCGTATCTTCGTCGGGCGTGAAGAACCGCCCCATGTGCGGGTTTACCCCCAGCATCCGGAGCATGCCAGCGGTGACCCGCATGACCGGCACTCTTCGAGCCGTTAGGGAGTCGCCGATGGTTACGTCGCCGCCGTGGTAGCCTGCAATCTGTTCGAATGAGTTGGCCTCGGTGCGGAGATCGGAGAACTCCGGGTCCGATACACCGTAGAAGACCCGACTGCCCTCTCGTGAGCCAACATTCACAGCCAAGTCGACGAGTCGCTCGGGCTCGTGGTACGGGAGGGGACGAAGAAGTACACCGTGTGCCACACTGAGGATGGCGGTGTTGGCACCGATCCCAAGCCCAAGCGTCACCACCGCAGCAAACGTGAACAACGGGCGTTTGCGCAGGGTACGCAGGGCGAAACGGGCATCTTGGATCACGGATTCTATGAGTCCCCCAACGCACTTCTGCGTCAACGCAGGCCCGGTGTTGGCAGACGGGGGACCCCATCGTCCGCGCCACACAGAGATCCGTTCGATCGAGCCGTTGAACACGACCTCGCCGATGGCAGCGATCACCAGGGCGGCGACGGCCATCCACCGGCTCTCGCGCCACAGGGTGTGGCATCGATCCTCAAAAACCTCTGACATTTGGCGACCGAACCGGCGGCGGAACGCGACCGGGTACGCATGCAGCAACATGACGTAACAGGACTTCGCTGCGGCAATGACGCGCGGCGCGTGCTGGTTGGTAGACATCGGCGTCCTCATGTCCTGTGGAGCAGTTTCTTCGCTCGCGCCACCGCAATCTGCGCTTCCAGGCGGCGGGCTTCTGCTTTGGCGACACGCAAGCCAATGGGCGTGGGACCGTAGTAGCGCCGTCTGGCGTCATCGAGATCAGGAGCCGGCCGCTCAGTATACTCTTCCAGCAGGCCAGCATCCACGAGGCGTCCGACAGCGCGGTACAAGGTCCCTGGGTTCAGCCGCATCTTCCCGCCGGTTGAGACTTCGATGTCCTGCATGATGCTGTACCCATGACGCTCTCTCTCCGCGACGGAGAGGAGAATTTCGAAAGCCACAGGTGTCAATGGGAGGAAATCATCGATCTCAGCTTGCTTGTGGGATCTGGCCATGGAGCCTCCGATACTTGCCTTTGACATATATGCCTTAGGCAAATATAACAACTGATGCAGTTTCACGCAAAAGTGATAGAGTTCCGCGGATGTTGTGGTTGCCGAAGGCGGTCACGCTCTTGGCTTACACACCCGTTCGGACGTGTATGACGGGTGAGGGTCCGTCATTGGCTCCATCTCGGCTGAAGCAGATATTGATTGGATTCGTACGTACGCGGACCTGTTCTGCCAACAGCACACGTACTCGCGGCTGCCTCCAATACCCAGAATATCTGCCACGGTGGCGTGTTTTCAGGCGAAAAAATTCGAGCGTCGGGTCCTACATTGGGACCCCGGAGCAACGACCACCATCTTCTTGTTCGTCTCCCTGGTCCGGCTCTTCGACAACGTGCATACCTTCTCGAGCATGGCCAGGATGCACCCCGTGGAT
>CAYTDU010001219.1:0-1601 GCA_964436395.1 uncultured Gemmatimonadaceae bacterium
AACCCGGGTGCGTGCGTCTTACCGCGTGTTCCCACACCAGCCCAACCGTGTACGGCTCCTCTCCCGACCCGCAACCAGCACTCCACACATCAATTCGCTTCCGGCCTTCGGTCACCGCTCGCTCCGCTAGTTCCGGCAGCACCCTCGACCCCAGCAGATCGAACACGCCCCTGTCCCTGTAGAATCGGGAGATAGTAACGCGGCAAAGGGCGTCGAGCACCTGCCACTCCTCGGCGTGAGTCTCCACAAAAGCCCGGTACGCCTGGAAACCCTCGAGCCCCAGTTCGCGCATTCTCCCCTGGATCCTTCGGCACACCTGCCGTCGTACCTTCCGGAACCCCGCCCACCTTTTTCGCAACCGGGGCAGCGCCCACTGCAGAAACTGAACGCACTCGGCGTCCTTCATGTGCGCGCCTGCCGTTTATGCCGCCTGGTATGTCCCCACGAGCTGCGCTTCCCCTAATACGTGACCGGCCATCGCCTGCTCCAACGCTGACTTCGTGGCTGCACCTAGGTCGGGCAACTCCACGTCGAGCGCATACAACTTGTGGAAATACCGATGACGACCGACAGGTGGACAAGGCCCACCGTAACCGGTGCGCTTCCAATCGTTGACGCCCTCTTGGGTTCCCGGCGGCACGTTGCTCGCCTGGACCGACTCATCAAGATGGGTGCATGACGCAGGCAGGTTGTACAGCACCCAATGCACCCACGTCATTCTCGGGGCTTGCGGATCGGGCGCATCAGGATCGTCCACGACCAGCACGAAGCTCCGTGTGCCCGGCGGAATCCCGTCCCAAGCCAACGGGGGCGACTTGTCTTCGCCGTCACAGGTATACTGTGCGGGGATCGGTTGCCCATCAGCGAAGGCGGAAGAAGTGAGAGTGAGTTTCATGGAGGAATCCTCCCGTGTAGAAGGACAACGTCGAGATCTGCGTACACTAAGTTATAATTTCTTCAACGGATATTACCCCTCCAATCGCGAGAAGGAATAATGACTCGGCCAAGGACCAGACGCACAGGCGTATTCAATAGATTCTTCAACTCTTCACATCCGATTTCTACCCTCCCCCTTTTCCTCCTCCCGCTCCTCTCACTCTTCTTCACCACTCACGCGATGGCTCAAGCGGCTCCCGGACCCACCCACGGCCAGCGCTACGACCGCTTGCTGATCAAAGACGTCCTTTTGATCGACGGCAATGGAACACCTACAACCGGTCCGAGCAACGTGATCGTCGAGAACGACCGCATTACTTACGTGGGACGAAGAACCGAGGGAGAGTTTGACGCGGTGATACAGGGCAACGGGCGCTACCTCCTGCCCGGGCTGATCAACATACACAACCACATACGATCGATGCCCCACGCGGGAGGCATTGACGGCTACGAGTACCATTTCAGCCTGATGATGGCTTGCGGGATCACCACCGTCCGTCAGGTCGGCGGCGAAAACCAGGCGTTGCCGCTCAAAGAACAGAGCGCAAACGGCGAGATCATCGCGCCGCGCATATTCGTGTACGCAAATACCGGCGGCGAAACAGCAGCGGAGGCAGTCGAGTCGGTACGGCGCGCCCACGAACTCGGCGCCGATGGAATCAAGT
>CAYTDU010001220.1:0-1600 GCA_964436395.1 uncultured Gemmatimonadaceae bacterium
CGGCATCTAGGACTGCTCTATTGGCGTGGGTGCCGGCAGTAATAGTAGCCACACTCGTGCGCGCACTCGTCCGACGCCATCTTGCATCCGGATCTTTCGACACTGACTACGCACTGACCAACATCCGTAGGGTTGTCCTGCTCTCTGCTTTGGCATGGTCGACCGGGCTCGGAGTGCTCACTGGTAGCATCGAGATAACCGAGCTCGCGATCCTTATGGTGATATTCGCGGGATTGGTCGCGGGTGCCACCTCCACCTTGCTCGGTGACGCTCGTTGTTTCTATTACTTCGCTTCAGGGATGTTGGGGCCGTTCTTCGTGGCAATCTTGGTGAGCGGACAGACGCGTCTTCACCTGGTGGCCGCGATCTTGGTCGTTCTCTTCGCGTATACAATGGTGGTTACTTTCCGCCGGTCACACAGGCAACTCTTGAAATATCTGGACACATCCCGCCAGCTCAAAATCAGTGAGATCGAGGCGAAACGAGGACTCGGTTTCTTGGAAGCGCTACTCTCAAGTGCTCCTTCGGCAATTGCCACTCTCGACGCAGATGGATGTGTGCTAGGTGTGAATCCAGCCTTCGAGCGATTGTTTAGGTACACGGCCGATGAGGCTGCCGGTCGAGACATCTACGAATTGATCGTAGCGGAAGCAGAGCGTGAGAGTGCGCGAACGCTGGACAGCCAGGTGCGTACCGAGCAAGTGGTGGTGGCAGACGTACCGAGAGTGACCAAAGACGGTTCTACAGTCTGGGTTCAAGCGTCCGCCGCTCAGGTACGTGACGACGCAGGACACGGTGCATGGTTCGTGATGTACGATGATATCACCGTACGGAAGCAATTGGCGGAGGAGCGACTAGCCGCACAGAAAACTGCTGAGGAAGCAGCGCGTGTTAAGGCTTCTTTCCTCGCAAACATGAGCCATGAGATCCGGACGCCCATGAATGGCGTACTCGGAATGTTGGAGCTTCTGCGTGACACCGATTTGGACCCACACCAACGACAGTCCATAGACCTGGCTGCTAGTTCGGCAGAGTCGCTGTTGAACATCCTGAACGACATCCTGGACTTCTCCAAAATCGAAGCCGGCCAACTAGAGCTGGAAACCATCTTGTTCGACCTGCCTGAGACTATCTCGGCGGCGGCCAAGGTCCTGAATGTACCAGCCACGAATCGCAACAACGAGTTGAACATCGATATCGGGAGCGACGTACCCGAACTGGTGCTGGGTGATCCTGGGCGCCTGCGACAGGTGGTCACCAACCTGCTGAGCAATGCTATCAAGTTCACGGATAGCGGCTCAATCGTGCTTTCCGCTACGAAGGGGAACCAACGACACGGGAAACAGCTGGTTAAGATCTCCGTGCAAGACACGGGGGTCGGCATCCCTGCTGACAGGTTGGATTCCATTTTCGAAGAGTTCACGCAGGCGGATGCTTCAGTTACACGAACCCATGGAGGTACAGGGCTCGGGCTCTCTATATCTCGCAAACTCGTCGAACAGATGGGTGGTGAGCTGGTAGTTGAGAGCGAGCGAGGCATTGGAAGTGAATTCTCCTTCGTTGTTCCGTTCGTTGACGCTTACGACCGCGCTCCGGAATA
>CAYTDU010001221.1:0-1596 GCA_964436395.1 uncultured Gemmatimonadaceae bacterium
CCCGAGGTGATGGCGGCTACGCAACGCGACGCAGTGCACTACTACAATCGCCCCGACGCCGGTCTCGAGTTCGATTCCACTCGTACGACGCTGTTGGGATACGGCGGCGAAATCCGGTTCGCGAAGTTCGGTGGTGAGCGTACGAATTTCGAGACCGCCTACGGTCGGCGCTCGGCCGGTTTCGAGATAAACGACCTGGGTTACCTGCGCCGTGCGGATGAGCAGAACTGGAGCAGCTGGTTTCAACTGCGGTGGAATGAACCGGGCGCGTTCTACCAGCAAGCGTTTTGGAACTTCAACTGGTGGATGCACTGGACCGCTCGAGGCTTGCCCACCCAGCGGGCGTTCAATACGAATACGCATATCCAGCTCAACTCGCGCTGGTGGGTTCATCTCGGCGGCACGTTGAGCGGATTGGGGGGCGTTTACTGCGACCGCTGCGCGCGTGGCGGGCCGGCCGTTCGGGCGGACCCGGCGATCTCCACCTGGGGAGGCCTGAATGGCGACGACAGGCATTCGATCGTGCCCAACCTCTGGTTCAACTGGTCACGCGAAGACGAAGGCCGCACGCGGTACTTCAGCTTGAGCCCCAGTGTGAGTGCGCGCGCATCGACGCGGTTCTCGAGTTCACTCGGGGTGAGCTTCGCTTGGAACCGGAGTGATGTGCAGTGGTACGGCAACTTCTCTGACAGCGTCGGGACGAGCTACTACACCTTCGCCCACCTCGAGCAACGCACGGTGTCGTTGACCTTGCGCGGCAACTACACGTTCACGCCGGAGCTGACGCTTCAAGTCTATGCCCAGCCGTTCGTGAGTAAGGGAACGTACAGCAACGTGAGAGAGTTGGCCGATGCTCGATCACCGGAATATGAGGATCGGTATCAGCCATACAGCGATCCCGCGGTAACAGCGGATCCCGGCGGCTTCAACGTCAAGCAGTTCCGCTCCAACGTGGTGTTGCGTTGGGAGTACCAGCCGGGTTCCAGACTCTTCCTGGTATGGACCCATGGGCGCGGCGGCACCGAACCCAGCGAGGGCACCCGGTCGGTCGCCAGCGATTTCAGAGAGCTTTTCGGATTGCGAGCCGACAACACCTTCCTGATCAAGGCTTCTTACTGGCTGAACTGGTAGCCTTTGCGCATCGCCGCTCGGTTGCAGGCCACAATGTAGACTTGCCGTGAATACAAACTGTAGCGGTATTGGCGGCCGGTAGGAGGGGGCCGGCAGGCGGATTGGGGAGGCTAAGAATGAGCGACAGGGGCTGCTTGACAGATAGTTGACGGCGAGCGCTACAGCGGTTCCTTCACGGCGGGTCATTTTCTCGGAAGCTTCGCCGGACCGACTTCCTGACCTTTGGAGTCGGTGCCCACCTGCGGCTCGGCAGCCTGGAAGTGGCGCCGGAACTGGTCTTTTCCCGAGGGAGTTGGCCGGTGGCAGATCGAAATTGGCAAACGGGAGAGGAAACCGTAGAGGGGCAACACGTGAACTAGATCATTCCCATGATCACCTTCTCCGCCTCTTTCTGAGGTTAATAACGTTAGCCTTTCACAGGAGAGAAAAGTGAAGCCGCTGCTACGTGGAGTCCTGTTACTCGCA
>CAYTDU010001222.1:0-1593 GCA_964436395.1 uncultured Gemmatimonadaceae bacterium
GTTTTACCACCCTTCTTGACGACCTGGTAGGTGCCTCTGCACTCGCCTTCGTTAACCTCGTCGCCCATATCCATGCGGGTAACTGTTTTCAGCTTGGCCGTAATGGATTTGTGCTTGTCCCATTGCTCTTGGATCTCTTTCTCGACCGTCCCCAACTCCCTGGCGGCTACGTCTAGCGGAAGAGAGCCGAGGAGTGCTCCCGTCGTTAATACCAGCCCCAGTAGCTTGCGCATTAGCCGTCTCCTGTTTGCCTCGGATATTCTGCCGAGGCTTCGCGTCTATAGAGTTACCGTTCGTAATTACTGACTATCTCAAGGCCTCCGACTGGTTGAATCATGGCGGCGAACATACGCGTCTGCGCTGAACCATCAGGGCTCTTTCTGAAGATGTTCGAGTTGCTCCTGAATGTGCGTCAGCCCAGCCTGGATCTGTCTGAACTTCAGCGAGTTGGAGCGCACATACCAGGCAATCGTCAGGAAGATCGCAATGTAGAACAGGCCCATAGCGATTACGATGACCACGTTGGGCAGCAGATTTACCTCAGCGTTTTCGAGTACTGCGCCGACGACGTACGCAACTCCTAGCAGCACCCACGCGATCGTCGCCGCCCATCTCGCTCGCCCGACTCGTCTCTGGTCTCTTGCAATGATATCCTGGATCTTCTCTCGGTCCTCGTCAGAAAGGAGACCGGGTCTGAGCCCATCTTGTCTCATCAACTCATCACGCAGGCTAGCCTTTGGCATGGTTCAATCCTCCAATGCCCGACGGAGCGCGCGCTTCGCGTAGTAAATCCGCGACTTGACTGTTCCGGCGGTACATCCGGTAGTGGCGGCAACCTCCTCGTACGACATTTCTTCAAGAAAACGAAGCATTAGAACGTCCCGGTGTTCAATGCTGAGCGTCCCCAATGCCGTGTGCAGGTTAGCTGCGTGTTCCTCCGAAAAGTCCGACTCGGTCTCGTCATCTTCGTTCACCGGCACCTCTTCCGGCAGCGCATGTTGACGATGAACGATGCGCATTGCCTGAAGTGATTTGTTACGGGCGATGCCGTAGAGCCATGAGCGAAACGCCTCTGGCCGAGCGAGCTTCCGTAGTTGGCGCAGCACGGTTAGCCAAATCTCCTGCAGCACGTCATCGGCACGACTGTTCTCCCGAACCATGCGCCGGACGTAGTATTTGAGCGGCGCATGGTATCGCTGGATCAGACGTTCTAATGCGAGCTTGTCGCCCAATTGGGCTCTCACCACGAATATGGACTCAGCTAGGCGTTCCTTGACGTCCATCATTGGGCCTCTATAGATACGTCACAAACGAGGGCCAAAAGTTCAACAAAAAAGCAGTCGGACAGATGCGATGAAGAATTCGGTGGTCCGCCCCGGTCCCCCCTGGTGTCCCCATGCTCCGCCCAACAACGGCGCCAACAGCCCGGAAGCTCGAGGTCCGAGGACCCGACACCCCCACTAACCGGGATTTCCCATTTATCACGCCTTGGGGCACCACCATACCCGCATGAGCTACCCGATTCAAGCGAGAGTGGCGGTGACGTCGCGTTGTGCGGCATGGGTGACGCCGTACACCGGGTGATTGGGTTGG
>CAYTDU010001223.1:0-1585 GCA_964436395.1 uncultured Gemmatimonadaceae bacterium
CGACAAAGGACTCCGCAAGCTCATCGAGGAGAAACGCTGGCCCGAGGTACTCGTCCACAAGAGGGTTCTCGCGCTGATCTTTGACCGGGATATCCGCAGGATTCTCAACGACCTGGACCCGAAAGCTGCTCTCGAAGAGGCCGAAAGGTCCCGATCGGACAAGTGATGAGAGTGGCTTCTTCTCTGGCGTGGACCTGAGGCGTGCGCCTGTGTGGTGAGTTCCCGCCTGTGCTTCAGACCTTCAGAAGCACGATGCACAGTGCCAGCACGAGTGCCGTGATATCGTACTGCAGGCTGTCGCGGTGGAAGTCCCAGAAGACGATGTGGTAGAGCTGTCCCGTCACGGTGTTTGCCGGCGGCGCCGGCCGGCCGGTGATCGTCCGCCGCGTGTGGTGCACCCGGACGAGCACGGTCCAGTGCGTGAGCGTGGCGAGAATCCACAGCCCGGTCAGCATGTGGCCGACCAACGCGGCGAGGATGAGCGCAACGAGTCGTTCGCAGCGCTGAAAGAACCCCACCTCGCACGACGGGATGAGGCATTCCGCCCGAGCCCGTGTGTAACTGACGAGAAGTGACCCCACCAGTGCCGAAACCCCCAGAAGAACCGCGGAGATCTGTGCCGCCTGGAGATAGTGGACGATGAGCCCGGCGAAGAGCACGGTGTCGCTGTAGCGATCCACCGTGGAATCCAGAAAGGCGCCGAATGGGGAGGTCTTGCCGCTTACGCGTGCCAACGCCCCATCGAGCGTGTCGAACGTTGCAGCAAAGGCGATGGTGAGGGCGGCCCAGCGGAAGTGTCCCAGTGCAAGGAGTGTGCCGGCGCCGATATTGACGAGAAGCCCGACCACGGTGAGCAGATTGGGGGAGACACCGACCCGATCGAGCGAGCGCGCGACGCCGTCGCGAAGCTTCCTCATTTCCCGTGCGATGGTGTCATGCAGGATCATCTCTCCGGCGTCCGATGGTGGTCACGCGACGTAATTAGGCTGTGCACCATGCGTTGCGGAGCTTGCCCCCCCGTCGGCAGTCCTCCCGGGGCCGCCTTGCGAAATGGTGTATCGTCAGAACTCGAACCCTCGACCCGGTGGCTTGTGGGCCGCCGGGGTCACCTCTTCCGCCACCGTCACCTCGTCGTCCGGCGTAGGTTCGGCCTCCAGTTTCTCGGTGAGCTTGTCGATCTCCGCCGCGCCGATGCCGATGCCTTTCAGCATCAGACGCAGGTCGCCGCGGTTGGTGGTCTCCTGCAGTGCGGTCTCGGGTGCGATGAGTCCGTGCTTGACGAGTTGACAGAGCGCCTGGTTGAAGGTCTGCATCTGCCAGTAACGCTGGCCCTTTGCGATGGCCGCCTCGAGTGCGTGTGTCTGTCCCTTTGCCAGGAGCTGACTGATGTTCGGGGAGTTGACCATGATCTCGAGTGCGGCCACACGGCCTGCCCCGTCGCTTCGCACGATCAGCCGCTGACTCAGCACCGCCAGCAGTGTCAGGGAAAGCAATGTGCGGATCTGTTTCTGGTGATTGCCCTCAAAGCTTTCGAGGACGCGATCCAGGGCCTGCTTGGCGTCGTTGGTATGGAGGGTGCTGAAGA
>CAYTDU010001224.1:0-1583 GCA_964436395.1 uncultured Gemmatimonadaceae bacterium
GGGGTGGACCATAGACGGCGGCCTTACATCGAAGCCGAGACGGCCTCCCCGGGGCGACGTCTGGCCGACATTCGAACAGGAGCTGCTGCTGGATGCCGGGCTGCGGAACGGTTCGGAGGCTCGCGCTGCATGGGTGGCGTGGAAGCGCTTGCGCCGCGATGGGGAGGTGGACGCCGCATCAACGCACCTTCTCCCGCTAGTTTACTGGAACCTCCGTGACACAGCCTGCCGCGACCCCGAGTTGCAAGCCTTGGGGTCGACCTACCTGGTAGCGTGGGGAAAGCACACGATTCGGGCGCATCGTCTTTGCGAGATCGTCTCGATTCTTGCCTCGGAGGGGATAAGGACACTTGTCTTCAAGGGTGTGGCGCTTGCCCTTCAATACTACCCCGATCCGGCGACTCGCGTCACTGGTGACATTGACGTTCTCATTCGGAGAGAGGACGCAGATCGAACCCTGGTGATCCTGGCCAAAGAAGGGTGGGTGCTAAGCCACAACCAGGGGAAGCTCCCAGTCCTGAAGATGCTGGTCGGGCATTGCGGCGTCCATCTGACTGGCACGAACGGAAACTCGCTCGATCTGCACTGGAGGGGCTTCTTTGGTGCGGCAGAGGAGAAAGCCTATAGGGCCTTTTGGGACCGTGCCGTCGTGATCCGACGTGCCGCATCGGAGATTTACACCCTTGGGTCGGCGGATCAGCTACTCCACGCTTGCGTCCACGGGCTAAAGTGGCATGCTGTACCTTCGTGCCGATGGGTCGCGGACGCGGTGATGATCGCCAGGTTGGAAGGCGCAACACTTGACTGGGGACAGCTTGTGCAATCGGCACGGGAGCATGGGGTCGATCTTCGAGTAGGGCGCGCACTTGCCTACGTGGGCAGTCGATTTGACTCTGTCATTCCCGACGGGGTTCGTGAAGCTTTGTGTGTGGGAGGGGCTTCGTTGGCAAGCCGGTTGGAACTGGAGATCGTGACCCACTCGCCGTACGTGCTAGGACCACTGTCAGCCGTCGCGAAGGCCGTCGTGTTGTACTTACGGTCGGAATTCCGCGTATCCCACAAGTCACGATTGGTGGGCTTCGCTTGCTATTTACAGGAACGTTGGGCACTCCGAAACCCGTGGCTTACCCCGCTGTGTGGCATCCGGGAAGCCCTCCGGGCCTTGCTACGAGGGGCGGTGCATTGGTCGTTGAAGGTGGCACCCCGCCTACGCCCAAGAAACCACTGAGTAGCAAGAAGAAAAGCCGCCAGATCTCCAAGGCGCAAGTGGCCAAGTGACCTTGCCCATGTATCCTCGTCAGTAAGACACTCGAGCCGTTGACGGAGGAGAAGGACGTGATTTTGGTTCTGCTGACAGCCCACTAACGGCAGTCCTCCATCCATGAATCCCGGGTCTCACAAATGTGAGGAGCGAAAACGAGAATGGCGTTAACCTTCAGCTGTTATGGAGTCCTGGGTATTCGAACTCCAGCCCCTGCTTCAGACACTGGCGAAAGCACCATAGTGCACCATAAAAAGAACTTTCCTCTTCGTATTGGGAGTGGAGGGCGCTCTTAGAACTCTTCCGCCTCGATTGATGGATG
>CAYTDU010001225.1:0-1583 GCA_964436395.1 uncultured Gemmatimonadaceae bacterium
CGCGACCCCGGCATACCATGTCTTTAGAATGCTGGCGAGGTGCGTGCCCGGTATGGGCGGCGACAGGGACGGACATGCGGTACTGAGAACCGGTAACGAGTGTCTTATCGACGACGCGCACGGGGGGGCGGAGTCGGAGTTGCTCGTGACGGCCATCGATGCGGGGGAGAAGATGTTCATTAACATACTGAACCCGGGAAACTGCCTGCTGAAGGTACCGATCAACCTTGAATTTGTCGGGGAACCGTATCGGTTCGCGGTTGTGAGGATGATGACAAGGCTGCAGTATGACGAAGTGGTTGCCGAGGTCGAACTCGATAGGAACAAGATAGAAGTCGATGTTCCACACATGTCGTTCGCACAGGTGATTCTTACGCCGCTGGCACTGGACAGGATTGAATCGGTGCGGATCGAAGAGACCACGACTACGCCGGGCACGATTGACTCGCTATATCTTTACCAGACCACGCGTTTACGAGCCCTGGCGACTATTGACGGCGATGAGGTCGATGTAACGTGTCTGAACACGGTGTGGACGAGTTCTGAGCCGTGGATAGTGCCGGTCTACCAGGGCGGGCTTGTGCAGCGGTTGAGGAGGACCGAGCGCGACATCACGATTTCAGTTCGAGTTCGTGGCGGCGTGGAAGCACAGGTGGTCGTAAAAGGAACAAGAGCGTGAGCAGGGAAATAGCGCTTGATACAATCTGCTTGAAGCCGACGCCGCGTTTGGCACACACGGATTACAGTGTAAACTATAGCACGAGATTCCGGATGCCCCGTTGGATGAACCCTGGGAATCGTGCCTTTGCATGGGGCAGGCGCGGAAATACTTCACGCCGGACGAGCAGTTCAAACCGCTGCCGGAGTTGTTGCGGTTGATCATCGAGACGGTGTCGAAGGGTGGCAATTTGCTGCTGGGCCGTGGGCCGACTCCGCAGGGAACGCTACAGGAGACAACTCAAGCATGAATGCTCAGCTTATCACGACTATCGACACGTCCGCGTTCCCGACCAGCGAAGCCTATCCCATGGACATCAACGGCGACGGGCAGCCGGAGATTCTGTTCCTGCAGGGCACGGGCATCTGCCAATCCGACGTCTTCAAGGGCAGCGACCGTGAGGTAAGAGCAGCTCATCTGCGGCGAATCTTCTGCATCACCGCGGTGGACTCGAGCGGACGGGTGCTGTGGCAATACGGCACTCCCTACACCGCGACCGAGCACTGGCCCGGGCACGTAGTGGACCAGGCCCTGTGCTGCATGACCCGGCCCGGCTCGGCAGGCGTGGAGATCGCGGCACTGCACTGCAACCGTCTCGTAGTGCTGGACGGACCGACAGGCCGACTGCTGCGGGCCGTGGAACTCGACGCGGATAATTACAGCATCATCATTCCGTTCCAGTGGCAGGGCGAAACACGGTTACTGGTGAAGAACACCGAACGTGAGTACACCGGCTACTGGTACGGTGATCCCGCCTGCATTTATGACTCGGATCTGAAGCTTGTCGCCAAGCTACCACAGACCGTCGGCTCCGGACACTCTCCGCGCGCGTTCGACATCGATAGCGACGGCAACGATGAGCTAC
>CAYTDU010001226.1:0-1579 GCA_964436395.1 uncultured Gemmatimonadaceae bacterium
GGTACAGGGCGCAGGTGCTTTCGCTGGCGCCGCGTTACCTACTCGCCAAGCTCGGCCGCAGACCTCGCGCGCCGAAACGACTACCCAGACGTACATCAGTTAGGACATCCGCCATGGGAACCGTGTTGCAGGATCTTCGCTACGCAATCAGGACGATCCGCAAGAAGCCAGGATTCGCTCTAACTGTGATTGCGATCGTGGCGCTCGGTGTTGGTGCAAGCACCACGATCTTTAGTGTGGTGGACAGTGTCTTACTCAGAAAGCTCCCTTACCCCAACGCCGATGAGTTGGTGTTTTTCGACAATCCCAGCCACCCAGTGCCTCTCTATGTCGATTGGAGAGACCGCACTCGATCGTTCTCCGCAATTGCAGCGGCGTGGGATGGCGACTACGACCTGACGGGAGACGGGACGCCCGAAAGCGTACGAGGCGCGTTGGTGACGCACGACTTCTTCCAGATACTAGGCGCAAGGCCGTTACATGGGAGGCTGCTGGCATCCGACGATTTCGTAGGAATGCCTCCGCGTGTTGCAGTACTCGGTCATGGGTTCTGGCAAAGGCGTTGGGGCGGTGATCCACGAGTCGTGGGTAGCTCCGTCACACTGAACGGGTACCCGGTCGAGGTCGTGGGAATTCTGGAGGAAGACTTCCAGCCGCCCGAGGCGCTCACGGGCAGTAGACTCGACGTGTGGCTGCCGCTCGACGTGGCTGGACCTGGAATGGAGTCGCGAAACAGATATGTATTGTCGGTCGTCGCGCGATTGAACGCGGACGTATCTCTGAGAGCGGCTCAGGCTGACGTTGACGCACTGTCGCACGTGTTGGCCAACGAGTACCCGCGCACCAACCAGATGCGCGATGGATCTCCACGAATGTACCAAGTTGTCCCACTCCACAATGCGACCGTTGGCGATGCAAACCTCGCGCTGCTTCTGCTGCTCGGCGCATCAGGGTTGATGCTGCTCATAGCATGTGCCAACGTTGCCAACCTCTTTCTTGCCAGAGGCACGGAGCGTTCTCGAGAGGTTTCAGTGCGGACCGCTTTGGGGGCGGGAAAGCTCCATATCGCTTCACAGCTTCTCACCGAAAGTGTGGTGTTGGCGTTGGTGGGTGGAACTATCGGAGTTGTGCTTGCGGGGCTGGGAGTACGGGCGTTCGAGCTGTACAATCCCGGTGGTATCCCACGAATTGAAGGCCTTTCGGTCAATCCACGGGTGTTGGGTTTCGCATTCGGCGTGTCGGTCGTCACAGGTGTCTTGTTTGGGATTGCACCTGCGGTGCGGGCTGCACGGTCCAAGGTCACCGGCGTGTTCACGGAAACGAGCTTGGCTGCGACCTCGAGCCGAAGCGCCGCAGGCCTTAGGAGTGCTCTAGTTGTGGCAGAGATAGCGATGTCGCTCGTTCTGCTGGTGGGTGCCGGGCTTTTGTTCAGCAGCCTTTTGAAGCTACAAGACGTCGACAAGGGTTTCAGTACAGACAACGTGCTTGCGATGCCGCTGATATTACCCGACCACTACACCGAACAGATACGACTTGACTTTGCGTGGGACGTCATGGACGTAATCGAGTCCATCCCGGG
>CAYTDU010001227.1:0-1579 GCA_964436395.1 uncultured Gemmatimonadaceae bacterium
GGACTTAACTGACACAGAAACTGACACACCTCGGGTGCGTCCGCCCCCGTGAACCCCATGCCGGACGAGAACTAGGTCAGATACGACAAACAGTAGCATTCACGCGGTGTTTTGGGCATCGGTGTCGTATTTCGGAGCTGCTTCACAGACCGGTTGTAGCGTGCAACTCACAACAGAACTCTCAACACGGGAGCAAACCTTCCCAATCCAGAATCCCCTGAGCTATCCTATCGCCAACGAGCAAAAACCCTTACGGTAGGCATGTTTCCATCCGGCCCTTGCAGGGGGCCGACAACACACGCTACTACCGCAACAACCTGGAGATACTGCACCTCTATGTGCCGGATGAGTGTATGGATCGCGTCTGTCTCGACCTGCCTTTCAACTCAGACCAGCATTGCCAAGTGCTGTTTGCGATCAGGAAGGAACCCGATCGGCTTCACAGACCCAGGCGTTCGAGTACACATGGCGCTGGGATTAGGGAGCAGCAGTGGCGTACGCGAAGCTGGCGGACAGCCATCAAGTGATGCCGGCGTTTCGTATGTTCTAGACGAGAACGACAAGATGGCGTAGTCGGCGATGATGACGCCCGGTTGGTTGAGCACGGGGGCGGTGTACAGCTCAGCCGCGACCCTCGAGCTACAACGATCCGCGTTAAGTTGACCTTGCCAACGAACGCCATGCTGTGTGAGAGAGCGAAATTGGGGAGGTAGTCATGAAGACGCGGGTGGTTCCGATGGTGGCCGTGGCACTAGCACTGGGCTCTCCGTCCAACGGCCGGGCGCAGACGAGCGTGAGTCCGCACATCGGTTACGACGTGGACGTCGAAGAACTCTTGATCGGCGGCAGTGTACAATTCGGGGTCCCTGGGGTAGCGGTCGCGGGCGTTGCACTCCGGTTCAGCCCGGGATTCAGCTACTATCTCGAGGGCAATGGCGCCACTTTCTTCGTGGTTGATCTCGACACCCGGTATCCGTTCAATGCGGGTAACGTCCAGCCGTATGTGGGCGGCGGTCTTTTCCTGAGGCGCGTATCGGTCGATGTGGCGATACTCGGCAGCGTCAGCGACACCGACGTCGGGCTCAACCTGATGGGCGGTGCTGCCTTCGGCTCCTTCAGCCGAGTCCGCCCGTTCGCGGAATGTCGGCTTAGGGTGGGCGACGGATCGACGCTGGTACTGCTGGGCGGCCTCGCGATCAAGCTGGGCGCCTGATCGGTCTCGCGCCGGTTATCGCGCGGACGTCCGCGCAATGCTCACACGCCGTGTGACTCGCGCACCAGTTAGCACTTGTGGTCCTCGCGTTCCATGAACGACACCTCATTGTTGGTGCGGGGCACTACGACGACGGTCGCGGGCAGGCTGACCGCGGTGGCGAAGCATCCCGATGACGATTCTAGCACCACCGCGATCAGCTCATCATCCCGCTCGAAGACGCCGGCGATTTGAATCCGGTATCCGAGCGTGCCGGGACTTTCCACGGCCGCTACCAGCACGATGTTGCGCTCGAAGTCTACTGGCGGCGGAGAGGTCTTCTCGGGAAGTAGCGCCTCGAGCTGATCCCACACCGTCACAAGGTGC
>CAYTDU010001228.1:0-1564 GCA_964436395.1 uncultured Gemmatimonadaceae bacterium
GCCAGACGCCGAACTCGTCGACGATCAGCACCTTGGGAGACAGGTAGATGCGCATCCGCCGATCGAGTCGTCCTTCGCTGTGTGCCCGGCGTAGATCTTCGATCAGATCGTGGGCCTTGACGAAGTACACGCCGTAGCCGTGCTCGATCGCCTGGATGCCCAACGCTACGGCAAGATGCGTCTTCCCAACCCCCGGAGGCCCGAGCAGGATGACGTTGGCTGCATCGGCGACGAACGCGAGCGTCGACAGCTCTCTCACCTGGCGTTCGTCGATCGATGGCTGGAACGAGAAGTCGAACCCCTCCAGGCTACGACGGAACGGGAAGTGAGCGAGCTTGGTCCGCGTCACCAGGTACCGCTCCCGGCGGGCGTGAGTCTCTATTCCCAGCATGTCGACGAGGAACTCGGCGTAGGAGATCTCCTTGCGCGCTGCCTCGTCCAGTCTCGACTCGATGACGGCCGCCGCCTCAGTCAGCCCGAGCTGCTCCAACTGGGTCTGCGCCTGCAGCAACGCCATCATCTCACGGTCACCGCCTCAGTGACCGCTGCGTAGTCCCACAGGGATCTCTGCTCGACCTCGATCTGCTCCACCTGGAACGCCACCGGCGACCGGCGTGACTTCTGATTGCCCAGAGGCAAGCCCCTCCACTGTCCGGGCACCGTCAGTCGTTGTCCCCGCCCCTGGGCTCGCGGATGCAGCGCCAACCGTTCTTGCCCTGAGAAGATCGACACCATATTCCCGTCCACTTCCACCTGGACCCTGCAGCCGGCCCAACGCCACGGGACACCGTACCAGGCCGTCCCGCAGCGAACGTAGCCGTCTCGGCCGACGGTTCGCTCATCCCGCAGAAAGCTTGCCAACCTCAAGCGATCAGGCAACGGCATCAGCTTCTCCCGCTCCGTCTCCAGACGATCCACCGGTCGCTCATGGGTCGTTCCGTGGATGCGCACATCGGCGACGGTGGCGACCCACTGCATTGCTTGTCGATTGAGGTCAGCCAGATCCACGAACCGAGCGCTGGGCCAGAAGTTGCCTTCCACGTAGCCGACACCCCGCTCGATCTTCCCTTTGGTCTGTGCCCGGTACGGGCGACACAGCTTCACCTCGAACCCCAGTGCCGCAGAGAAGTCGATGAACCGCTCGTTCCACACCGGGCGGCCTTCACCGTCCCGGCGCAGCACCACCAGCTTGGTGTTGTCGTACAGACACCGCTGGGGGATCCCGCCGAAGTGTTCGAACCCGTGGATGTGGCAGCGCAAGAACGTCCCCGTGTCGGCGCGCTCGACAAACTCCACGTACACCGCCCGCGACCACGACAGGATCATCACGAACACCCAAACCGAATGGTTCTTGCCGTCTGGACTGCGGTAGGTGTAGCGACCAAAGTCGATCTGGGCCTGCTCGCCGGGCTCGGTCTCGTAGCGCATCGTCGCCACCCGGTTCCGACGCTGTCGCGACGGGGCAACGTAGTCTTTGAGGATGGTGTACCCACCGGTGTATCCTTGTTGCCGGATCTCGCGCAGGAGCACGACGCAGTTGTCGACACCGTGCGACAACCGCTCA
>CAYTDU010001229.1:0-1562 GCA_964436395.1 uncultured Gemmatimonadaceae bacterium
TACAAACTGCCCTATTCTACGCTGCCGCATGACGCGGTAAGGGCCAAACGCCAGACTTTGGCGTTGCCAAAGCCATAAGCGATGCAACTGGGGCGATTGGTTTGACCACTGAGGGCGCGGCACTTGGAACGCCAGCGTACATGTCGCCGGAACAGGCATCTGCGGATCCACACATCGATCATCGAGCCGACATCTACGCCGTTGGTGTGATTGCCTACGAGTTGTTAACAGGTAGGACGCCATTCATCGGAAACACTCAACAAGAGTTGCTCGCTGCTCATGTCACAGAGACACCGCATCCAGTAACAAAGCACCGTGAGTCTGTACCACCTGCGTTGGCAGAATTGGTAATGAAGTGCTTGGAGAAGAAACCTGCTGACCGCTTGCAGACAGCAGATGAGTTGTTACCGCAACTCGAAGCGTTGACCACGCCGAGTGGAGGGATGACACCGACGGGTGCATTGCCGTGGGATCGGGTGAAGATGACTGGCCAGAACCGGCTACGGTACACCGTTGTTGCTGCGGGTGTTCTCTTGGTTGCCGCACTCCTGGTGCGTTACGTGGTTGTACCGTCACTTGACGGCCGAAGCCAGCAAGCTAGGGCACCGCTTGGTGAGCTAAGCGACTCCCGGCCGTCGCTGGCGGTGTTGCCGTTTGAGAACCGAAGCGAGCGGTCCGAGGACAAGTACTTCACCGACGGCGTTCATGACGAGTTGCTCACTCGGCTCGCCGGGATATCCTCACTCAAGACCATTGCCAGAACCTCCGTCGAAGAGTACCGGGACACGCCGAAGGCCGTGAGAGAGATCGGGCGGGAGCTTGGGGTACAGTTAAGCTGCCGTGATTGCCCGCCATACGAAGTGCTCATCAGGACGAAGGGGTGGGCCGAGTGTCGCACCCAGCCGGCGTGAGCAGAGGATTAGTAATCCTCTGTCCCCCTCGAAAGCCCCGTCAGACGGGGGCTTTCAGGCCGATGTGCATTAAATGTGTTTTGGAAAGCCGAGCCTCTCCTTTGCCTCCCGCGTGTTTTACACCACGAGATAGCAATCCCCATACTCCACGATATCTCTGAGGCTAGCAGAGCCTGAGTTGGACGTTTTCGCTGTGAGAATGAGTTTTTTCGTCCTGCACTGCGTTGTTTAGGTTGCCGCTGCTCGTTTCGTGGTGCGCATTCTCATTTGCGATGCACGACTACGCGGATACACCGATCATGGCTTGTGCAACGCATTCCCGCTGGGACCCGCGCGCATGAGCACAGTGCAGCCTGTCCGCCGCTACGTGCTAACACCACACGCTCTCCGCGAAGCCGCCAGGCGAGGCATTCCTTTGAGCATGATCGCCGAAGTACTGGGAGTCGCAGTCATGAAAGCCAGCTACGATCCACATACAGATACGCTGAGCTTCCAGCTAAGGCCAGACGTTGCCGTGGCAGAGAGCGACGAACCTCGTCCAGGAGTCATCCTTGACTTCGATGCTGACGGGAACCTCATCTCCCTCGAGATCCTCGACGCGTCAAGGCGTGTGACGGATGCGGACAGGATGGAGTTCGAGACAATCGGCAG
>CAYTDU010001230.1:0-1558 GCA_964436395.1 uncultured Gemmatimonadaceae bacterium
CGGTTGAAGACGAATCCATCGAACTCGTCGCACAGGTCGCAGACTGTGCGAGCCAGCGATAGCGCTTCACCGGCTCCCTCGGGCCATTCCCACAACCAGACTGGGTCGAGGTGCGAGTTGCAGAGCAGGTGAACGGTTCTGGCGGTACTAGAATGAGTCATGGTTTTTCGTTTTTGGGGAAGCTTCTTCAAGAACCACTGGTGCTCAGCACAGCACAGTGATATCCAAGTCCGATTCCGGTAGGGGCACGCGCACGCCTTGCTCTCGCCAATCAAAAAACTGGGTGCCCACCCTTGTGCCGCGTTTTGCAGCTGATGGCGCGCGACGTACATCGATACTGAGCTCGTGTTCACGCACCTTCACGGTCGCTCTCATTCCGTCCAATCCGTCCAGCAGGAACGGCCGTATGGTCAAACCTTCTAAATCCGGACGCACGCCAACGAGGTGATGCACAAATAGCGTAATCATCTCTGCCCACGTCCAAGGTATGATGCCGTTCTGTGCGTAAGGCGGCGCTAACCGATTGCCGAAGAACTCGAACCACGAACCAGCGTTGCTACCCGGCGCGTTCGCAAGCCAACGAAGAATGCGCCACACAGCGTCGTGGTTACCAGCTTCCGCGCTCGCACGCGCAACGAAAATCGACGCAAAGGGCCAAGGGCCTGCAGAATCCGCTTCACTCTCGGTGTTGTACCGACCGTAGCCTCCTTCGCCCCAGCGCTGGTTCCAGATTTCTTCCATTTGGGCGAGCGTATTGGAGGCAAGCTCACCATTCGGATCGATGAACGCGTATGCGATGGGCAATACGCTCGATGTATCCGGGTCGAGACGGCGTGGCCCGCTTTCCATCAACGGTATTTCGGGCGGCAACACGCATTCCTCCGGCCGCGTGATGGTTTTCTGCCAAACGCCATCGAGGCCACGTCGCTTGATGAGGTGACCGTTCTCGATGAGCCTGTATGTGGGATCCTCGAGTAACGCATATCTCAGGCCTTTTGCCGCCGTCTTCCATGCCTCGGTATCTGTAGTGTTGCCGGCTTTCTCGCTCAGGTACACGGCGCTTTCCAGGCCCAATGCCACGAAGAACTGATGCATCAACTCACAACCGTCCAAAATGCCGTGACCCCCGTGGCGTTCCCAATACTCACGCGTGTTGTGAAGCAAACCTGACTCCTCGTGGCGAAAGTACTCCTGCAGCGGGAACGATGCCAACGCGGTTACCTTTCCCCACCGCTCTCTCACCAGGTCAAGATCACCCGTCCAGTCAACGTATGTTCTGAGAGCAGTCAGCAGCTCTCCGTTCTGGTCCAACTCGACCTCGATTGGATCTCTGTGTCTCCCGGAGTCTATCACGTTTCCACTTTCCGAGACGAAATCGTCCAGCAATCGGGCAAGCATGGTTCGTGCGATATCGTAGTCACCGAGCCTGACCAGCGCCTCGGTTACGTGTGCCTGATCACGAACCCACTCGAGGTTGTATTGCCAGATGCTTCCATCCATCCGGCCGACCGCATAAATCGCCGTTGGTAGCTGACATCGGGCTGTGTAATACAGGTGA
>CAYTDU010001231.1:0-1557 GCA_964436395.1 uncultured Gemmatimonadaceae bacterium
TCTTCTGCTGTGTGAAAGTCACCGACACGGACACAATGAAGAAGCAGCGAGGCTGTCCGCGTTTCCGGGAACGAAAGCCGGCCGACGAGCAGCAGCCCGTCACAGCCGATCAATCGGTGCGTGGTTTCTGAACAGAATGGTTGACGTCTAGTCGCGCATCAGGTAGACAGCGCCACGCCATGGCCCGAAAATATCACCCTCGATGGGGGAGACAATCTTGCCGATGATTTTACCGCAATCCTCGACAGTCACGATTCTCTTCTCTTTTTTCCGCACCCGCAGCTCGCGTTCGTCTACTGGCTCCCAATCCTGCGTGCCTTTGTCAGGATTTCCCAGTTCAGATTGACCGGACATTGTGACTCCACCTCGTAGCAGACGGTTGACGACACGTCTCTGCATGCCCTGTGCCAATTGACAGCCTCAGCCTAAACAATTGTCATTGAACGATTTACAACATAGGCTCGTGAGCGACATTCCATTATCTGTCCAATATCAGGACACGTTTGGGATGCAAATAGACACAACGGACAAAAGGAGGGGGCTAAGCAGAACGATGCCGCAGACTGCGGTCGGCGGCAACGATACCAACTGATTCGCTTGGCTGAGGCGCTCTCAGCCTTCTAAACAGGCTCCAGGTGAGCTGCCCAGTCTATCACTACCCGTACGCAACGTTCCCGATGCTCTTCAGTGACCGGCGCTCCCGGTTCGGCCAGCCCTTCGAGAACGGGCAGCAACGCCTGAGCAAGTTCTCCACGCGCGGGCTCGGAATAGTAGGGCCAATACCTATTCACCAACCCGCTTATACGATCGCCCGAACCACCTGCGGCCTGTGCAAACTCGTCGGGCAGACGCCTGGCGTTGTTTCGGTCTTCTATACGGCGACGGTCACGCCCATCGCGCCTGTCCGGACCGTTCCGACGATCTGGTATGCACCTTCGCTCATGTTCGATTCTGTCTGTCATAGTGCATGAAATGTGAAAGGGAGTACCCTCCAGAGGAAGGGGGAATTCCAAATGTCAACTCATATTCCGAATCCGTACCTCTATGTCAGGATCATCGGCCAAGAGATCAACCAGGGTGGATACGTCGGTTTCCCCATAGTGGTAGGGATATAGGATGCGCGGCCGAAAGGCCTTCGCAGCTTCCGCAACCATCTCAGGTGTCATCGTGTATGGAAGATTCATAGGCAAGAAAGCGACGTCGATGTCTTCGAGGCTCTCCATCTCCGGGGTATTTTCAGTGTCGCCCGCCACGTACACCCGAGTGTCTCCAAAGGTCAGCACGTATCCGTTTCCGACTCCTTTGGGATGATAGGGAGACCCATTCTCCCGGAGGTTGACGAGATTGTATGCCGGGATTGCTTCAATGCCCACGCCGGCGACAGTCTGATTCTCGCCGTTTCGCATAACGATCCCGGCCTCCAGCCTCTCGGCACAGGTTTCCGTCAACACGAGTTCGGTATTGCTCTGCGTGATCAACTCGATCGCACCGGCATCCAAATGGTCACCGTGCTCATGCGTCACCAGAATCAGGTCGGCTTTGGGTAGCGTGGCGTAG
>CAYTDU010001232.1:0-1552 GCA_964436395.1 uncultured Gemmatimonadaceae bacterium
TTCTGCCCACACAATCCGGCTGCTTCTTTGGATCGACGAAATACGACGACTACTACGCCGAGGACCTGCGGCACACGATTGCCGGGATCGACCGGGTCCTTGAGCGGCACGACAGCACGGGGGACCTCTACTACCGCTCCTCGTGGTAAACACACCGGCATCCCTAGAAATGGGGCGACGGCTCCGTTCTAACCACATAGGCACTCTGCCGAAGGACAACAAGCATGGGATACATGGATATTTCAATGGGAGGACAACAGGCATGGGCTACATGAACATCACAATGGGAGGTTCGGACATGGCAGAAGCGGCGGCTCTTGGAAAATGCACTATATTCGGTGCGCATGCCTTCAACTTCAAACAAACCGTCGACGCCCTTTTGGCAGACAACGGCGCTATAATGGTCCAAGACCAGCAGGAGTTGGTGGATGTTGATGCCGGTGCCAATAAGATCGTAATGGAATACGATGCGGCCGATCAGCTCGTTCACCTCTACATTACGCCTACAGACGGGTCGGCAGGAACTCACTGGCACATTGACTGGCGGCTCAAGGGAATGTGGCCTGTCTCGTTGCCGGCGGCCATGCAACCTTACTCGACGCTCGTTTACGCGTCTGACGCATCCGACGCGAGGCGAGTTCTTCTCGGCTGTCGCGATGGTTACATCCGCGAATTCGATGCCTCGGCGGCCGACGACGATGGCACGAGCATTACGAGCTACATGCAACTCGGGCCGTTCATGATGGCGTCGCCGGGGCGTGCGGGAATAGCAACTCACTTTGCGGCGGTTTTGGACGAGGACAGCGGCAACGTCGACTGGGAATTTCGTACTGGCCGAACAGGCGAGGCCGCGGTCGACTCGACGACGGCGAAGACTTCAGGAGTCTGGTCGGGAGGCTGGAACCGCCCCCGACTCGCTCGTGTCTGTGATGCGGTTGGGTCGATCTATGTTGCCGGCAAGGGATCGGCTTGGGCGATCGAGTCAGTCAACATGAAGTTGCTACCGGCAGGAAGGGTGAGGTGATGGGGAAGAATGTAAAACCGGTGCCGGTCAACCCGAAGAGCGAGGTGGCGATCCGGCGGACGATGCAGCGGCTCAATAAGGTAGCGAGAAAGCAGCGTCGCATCAATAAGCGACTCAAGGCAATTGAAAACGCGGAAGGAAGTTAATCATGGGTACGTCCACGACGGTATATCGCCGGCCTGGCAGCAGCGTGAGGCGGTTGGCGTGCAGGGGCGGATTGACCGCGCCCGTGGCAGGATGCTGGCGGACGTGGCCGGGGCGTTTACGGGATTTACGCTGTCGTTCAGGCTGCCCGACGGTATGTCGCCTGGGGCAGTGACGATCAACGGCCATGGGGTTGATGCCGTCACCAGGCTGATAGACGGTGTGTGGTATGTCTATCCGGTTCTCAATGAGACAGGTCCCAGTCAGGTGATGGTGACGTATCAGTCGGCCGCCGGCGACGAGCCAGTCCAGCAGGCCGATGGCGGCTAGAGCGGGCCCGCATAGAGCAGATCCCCCGTGTTCTGTTTGGCGGGGTTCCAGCCA
>CAYTDU010001233.1:0-1549 GCA_964436395.1 uncultured Gemmatimonadaceae bacterium
TCTTGCCGACGGTAGCGAATACCACGATCACTACACCCAGGGCTGCGAGAAACTGAAACATCGTTGAACTCCAGACACTGCCTGCGGCTCTCCACGCCCTGCTAGTGAAGGGGGCGGATTCGCCGGATGAATGAGTATCCCCAGCAGGTACTGATGATACGACCGACGGCAGCATCCTGGCATTGGGCGTCCATATCGCGACAATACCGCATTGAGAACCAGATCGCGTGTAGGTGCCCGGTAGTGTTCCCGTGTTGGCGTGAACCTCGATCGCCAGGACTTCTTCGAGGGGTACCAACACATCGATATCAATGTTGTCGCCGCTGCCGAGATACCGTCTATCTCGGAAGAACAGCGGCGGACAATACTCTGCGTGCTCCTCCGCCAATCCGAAACCGCGCGGTCCACCTCGTGCCTCGTTTACTATCACTCGGCGACCCCCGAGGTCTCCCTCGACGTCCACTCCTCGCATACGTTGAAGCACGTCTGTTACAGTCATAGGATTTCCGGTCGCTGTGAATTCGGCTCGCGTCGTGAACCTGCCGACGCCACGGTCGCGGCGCGCGTTGAATTCCGCGAGTGCTCCGATCGTCGATGCTTCTTCTGTCGTAAAGACGGTCTGGACAGGGGGAACGACTACGGGCTGTGCCTGGATTGGAGCTGAGGGAACCGATACCCCCGCTGCTGGGAGGGTTGCATCAGGAGATTCCCTTTGCAAGAGAACCGTGATGATCAACGGCTGACCGGGAGCCAGCCGGAACAGTGCCGAAACTGATCCTCTATAACCGCGGATTTCAGTGCGCAAACCGTAGCTGCCGGGTTGCTGGCTCACCAGCACAAAATTCCCGTCAATGTCGGCGATAGTACTGGCAATCTCGTTTCCGGAATTGTCTATCAGATATACGAAGGTGCCGCCAAGCGGACGCTGGTCAACACTGTCGATTACCTGGCCTTGGATCGACTGTGCTGTTGCTACATGACTCGGGCCTGCTATGGCGAGAAGAACAGTGCTCGCGACCATCAGCACTTTGCTCGTTCGGCTCATGATGTTCACAACGTCTCTTCGTGAAGAATTCCGTTAAAAGTGAATTGCCCGACCCAGTACGACGACTATGACCGTAGCCGCTGTGAGCATTACGCCGAGCTGGAATCCGAGCGAAGTCAGGATGCTCGGTGACTCCGCTTCAACGGGCGCCGCACGCGGCTCGGCAAAGCGCGTCCAGAACGCAATGACTCCACATTGCGCGCCAGACCTGTTGTAATTACTTGGCAGCGTCGCCACACTCCCGTAGGCTTCGATTGCCTCGAGATCCATCACTGGCACTGCAGTGTCTAAGTCGAGCTCGTTGGCGTTGCCGAGGAAGTGCCGGTCTAGATAGATGAGCGGAGGACAACCTGTCCCGCTGCCCGGCAAGCCACCCGTCGCATAACCGAATCCGCGCGGTCCTCCACGCTGCATCGTGACGACCCATGCGTGGTCGAAATCGCCGCCACGAAACACACGGACTCCGTGCATGTTCATGAGCACGTCTGTAACCTGATTTGGCTC
>CAYTDU010001234.1:0-1542 GCA_964436395.1 uncultured Gemmatimonadaceae bacterium
GGGAAGCATGCTGATAGGGACGTCTATTGTGTTCAACGTGGTAGGACTTCGTGCACGCGGTGGTGGAGATTAGCGGCACCACCGCACCGTGCCCATCAGTCACCGCTCACAGTAACTGTCTTTCCGAAACTGCCCATATCGATGTTCCCCCCGCTCACGACAACCGCCACACTCAGCCCGACTCGACCTACCTTGCCTGCCAACACCGCTGCAATACCGACTGCTCCACCTCCCTCCACAACCAGTTTGTGTTCCTTTGCAGCAAAGATCATAGCGTCTGTGATTTCTCTTTCAGTAACCAGCACATGTTCGTCCACATACTCGCGCACCAAACCGAACGTGTGTTCGTTGTCGAGTCCGATGCCACCGGAGAGCGCGCTTGCCACCGTCGAGTCTTCTGGGAACGCGGTTGGCTTACCGAGCTTGAGGCTTTCGTACATGACTCTAGCGTTCTCAGCCGAGACTCCAATCACTCGAATGGCCGGGTTTGCAGTCTTCAGCGCGCAGGCAATTCCGCCGATCAGTCCGCCCCCGGATAGGGGCACTATCGCGCAGTCCATTGAGGGAAGCTGATCCAGAAGCTCGAGGCCGATCGTACCTTGGCCGGCGACTACATACGGATCGTCAAACGGATGTACGTATACCAATCCCCTCTCCCGCTGCAACTCGAGTGAATGCTCCTCCGCTTCATCGTAGCTGCCCCCGTGGAGAACCGCGTCTGCTCCGTAACGCTTGATCGAGTCCAGTTTCGACGTGTCCACCCATTCGGGCACGACAACGGTTGCGGGAATGCCGAGCGAACCGGCAACGTAGGAGACTGCCAATCCGTGGTTGCCGCTCGAAACCGTCACCACGCCGCGGTCTCGTTCATCGTCGGAAAGCGACAACATCTTGTTGGCTGCACCACGGACTTTGAACGACCCCGTGACCTGAAGGTTTTCCAGCTTCAACGTTACCGGAGTATCCATCCGTTCCGTCAGAGGTGGCGAGGACAACAGCGGAGTTAGAACCGCAATGTCTGATATCGCTTTTCTCGCTGCCGCAACGTCGTATCGCTGTGTTGGTGACGAATTCTGTGCGTTCATTAGTCTTCTGACGATCCTCTAGTTAGCATCCGTTCGGCGAACTCGAGACGCTCGTGGACGTCTGAGATCTCAGCGCCGAGATGGTCGCGCATGTACGCCGTCTCCGATCGCAGGGCGTCGACGGCCTCGATGAGCTTGTCGATCTCTCCCTCGCCAGCCGTGAGTTCTTTCTTTCGGATCCATGCGCTTGCGATGATCTTGATGGCGCCCAAACCCATCGCCCCACCGGCCAACGCTCCGAGCACTGTGATCAACAACTCGATGTTTGAAGGTGTCATCACCACTCCTGGAAGGGGGCAACTCATTCTCGCACCGACAGCACGAAGGGGCAAGCATGGATTGTTTTCAATGGACCACTGCCTGATTTTTCCAGTGTTGTTGAACTGTGGGTATACGCCATCGACTGGGTTTGTCACGGGAGGGCATATGTCACGAGTAGGAAACTCGCTGGTTGGTG
>CAYTDU010001235.1:0-1542 GCA_964436395.1 uncultured Gemmatimonadaceae bacterium
GGCAAGAACATGTTCGCCCTCGGGGTGCTAGCCTCAATATTCTCACGTGATATCGAACTCATACAGCAGATGATCCTGCTCCTGTTCAAGAAGAAGTCGCAGGAGATCAAAGACAACAACATCGCGTTGCTCGATGCAGGGTACAACTGGGCTGAAGAATATGCCGAGTTCAAGATCGATGTGCCTACCGTCAAGTCCGATAAGCCCATGGTCGTGATGAATGGGAATCAAGCGGTCGGGTTCGGTTGTATCGCGTCGGGGATGGAACTCTGCTCGATGTATCCCATCACTCCTGCCACATCCGCGTCACATCACATCAGCGAGATGTTCGAGAGGTTTGGCGGAATCGTCCACCAGGCCGAGGATGAGATCGCCGCGGTTGGAGTGGCAATCGGCGCATCTTATGCAGGTAAAGTCGCCTTCACGATCACGTCGGGACCGGGTTTGGCGCTCAAGACGGAGTTCCTTGGACTCGCCATCATGACCGAAGTGCCGCTCGTGGTTGTCGACGTGCAGCGCGGAGGTCCGAGCACCGGCCTGCCAACCAAGGTGGAGCAGTCAGACCTCCTTGCCTCGATCTTTGGGCAAACGGGTGACGCTCCTCACGTGGTGATGGCACCAGCCACAATGGAAGAGTGTTTCCAAAGCGTCATAACGGCACGACGCATCGCTGAGGTGTTCCGCACTGTTGTCATAGTCCTCACAGATGCGAACCTGGCAACCGGCCAACAGCCGTTCCCGCGGCCTGAGTTGAAGCCGGAATGGTTCTCTGGCCCACCTGATCTTAGTCCTGTTCCCGAAGGCACGCTGCCCTATGACTGGGATCCCAAACTGGGTTTGTCTAAACGCGTGATTCCAGGGCAAGCCAATGGGATGTTCATTGCGACCGGGCTTTCCCATGATGAGCGCAGCAAGATTGCATACGATTCGGCAACACACCAGCGCTCGAGCAACATGCGCAGCAGAAAGATCGCTGTTCTCCAGTCAACGCTGAAGAAACCGGCAGTGCGCGGCGATGACACCGGTGATTTGCTGGTGGTCGGCTGGGGTAGCACTATGGGTGCGATTGAAGAGGCGGTGGACAAAGCGCGTGCGGAGGGATTGGCCGTATCGTCATTGCATTTGAGGTTCCTCTCGCCGCTAGAGCCCGGGCTGAAGGAGATCTTCAGTGGTTTCAAGAAGGTTTTGACGGTCGAGATCAACTACAGCGACGAAATCACAGATCCCTATATCAACGAAGAGAATCGCCGTCGCGGCCAGCTGAGCTTGTTGCTGAGGGCGAGCACATTGGTAGACGTGGATTGCTGGACCCGGATCCCCGGCGAGCCGTTACAGCCGGGCAAGATCTTGCAGGCGATTCGCGACAAACTGCCTAATGGAGATAAAGCATGACTGCAATCGCTTGCCAATCGTTCTTGGGCTGCAGCATCGATGACGATCGTGAATTGACCATGATCGACTATGAGGGTGCCGTGCCGAAGTGGTGCACCGGATGTGGTGACCACGCGATCTACACTGCGGTAAAACGTTTGCTCGAAGCCG
>CAYTDU010001236.1:0-1531 GCA_964436395.1 uncultured Gemmatimonadaceae bacterium
TGGAGTAGCGTGGTCTTTGACAGCACCGGTGTGTTCTACAACGACGATCCGTGCGTGGAACAGGTCGCGAGGCTACCGGGGAGAGCACAGGCCGGTCTCGAATGCCAACAGCGTCGGTCCTTTTGGGATACCTCACAACTGGTTTGGCGTCAGGACCTGGTTCTTGGCCACGAAGAGCAAAACACGGCAGGTATTCGTGACTCTCACCGGTGAGCAACATCAACCGGGCCAGCTGCCTATTTCCTAGCTGCCTGCCAGGTTCCCGTGAAGGCGACAGACTCCCCTTGGATTTCCAGCTCACATGTCAATGTCCCGGAAACCTGCGGCTCGGAGACGGTCCCCTCGTACTCGCAGAAGTCCATCTCGAAGGTCACATCTAACCCCTCGATCCTGCCATTCAGAACTATCTCAGTTCCATTGAGGCTGTTCACCCATTCCTCGAGAATATCGCCGGTGCATTCTGCGTGGCGTGGTAGCTGACCGCTAAAGCGGTTACCGGATGAGGCCTGGTCCAGAAACCACTCACCGCTAAGGTCGCAGCTGACGCCCGTGGTCGTGCTTCTTTGCTCGGTGTAATCCCATAGGCCGGACATATCCGTGCCCGGTTCCGTCGCGCAAGCCAAGGCAGGCGCAACGACCAGCAAAATCCAGCTCATTTTCTTCATTCTTGCGAGTCCTGCTGTGATGTTCGTTGAACCGTACACCCTGCCGCAGCTCCTGTTCCGAAGCTAGTGCCCCAAAAAGAAAGATGAGAGAAACCTGATCGATGGGAAACCCGTGATGTGAGTTGGAACTCTCGTCTACTGGTGCCGTATACCATTTGGTGATAATGTCTAGATGTGGCGAGCGTGTGGCGACTTCGGACCGTGCCACAATCGACTGTGAACGCAGAGGCGGAAGTTGACCCGTATCGTAACGGCGGCACTTGGGGTTTTGTTGTTGGCTGGCTTGCAGGGCTGCGGATTGCTCTGGCGCTCATCGGCTGACGATCCGCCCACGCGGTACGAGCCGGCGCATTTGTTTATCGAGGCTCAGAACAGGAACTTCGCAGATGCAACCATATATGCGATGGATGGTGGTCTCCGTGTACGACTTGGACGAGTTAGCGGCAAGTCGTCTGAAAATTTTCGATTGGAGTGGCATCGCCTCCAGATCCAGATGTATATCGACTTCACTGGTGGCGGACGCACGGTGAGCGAAATACAGGGGGTGTCGCCAGGCAGAAATGAGAATTTGCGCCTGGTGATCAATGTAGACATGACCCGACCGGCAACGCTCAGGGGGCGGTGAACTCTGTAACGTTGGCCTTGCCCGTGCAGTATGCAGGGCGAACAAACCTGATCCAAATTGGAACGAGAGTGAGTAGGAATGATGTGGGCAGCTCTCAATACTTCCGTCAAGCCGATATCCCGGATAACCAATCGCGCATTCCTGGCTGTACTGACACTCGTGGCGATCTCGGCGACCGCTGCCGAGGCTCAGATCGTACGCGGGCAGGTTGTCGATAGCATTACCGAGGTGCCAATAGCGG
>CAYTDU010001237.1:0-1522 GCA_964436395.1 uncultured Gemmatimonadaceae bacterium
GAACAAGCGAACGCCCGCACACCCGCTAGGTGCGACACCAGGCCTGACCCTTTTTGTTCAAGGCGATCTCGTCGTGTCTTATCGCAGCAGCGACAGACTGCGGTAACGGCCGAACCGCATCACACCACCTTCTCGAGCGCAGCAAACAGCCGATCGATCTCACCCTCGTTGTTGTACACGTGAGGTGCGACCCGCACGGACTCACCCCTGACACTTACGTAGACTTTCTCCTCAGCCAACAATCCCGGCAACTCAGCGGAAAAGCCCCCGGGTTTGGTCACACCGATCATGTGTGGCGCTCGGAATTCACGTTTCGCCACGAGGAGGCCCATCTCAGTCGCGCGATCTGCGACAGCGTCAGTCTTGTGCCGTAACGTCTCAGCTATCTCCTCGACACCCCAGTCGAGAATCTGCTCCAGCGCGGCCGCCGCGATCGGTGACAGTATGAAGTTGCTAGCTTCACCAACGTCATAACGCCTTGCACCAGGCTGATAGCCCTCTTGATAATCGACCAATCGCGAAAAATCCTCGGCCCCTGCACGATTCATCCAGTTCTCCTCCAGCGCAAAGCCATTCTGCCACTTGGGATCAACGTAGCAGAAGCCCATGCTATACGGTCCGAGAAGCCACTTGTGGGAGATGGCGGCCAAGAAATCCGGTTTCACCTCTGTCACCGAAAACGGTACCGCGCCAAGCGATTGCGCGCCGTCGATCACCAGCGCAGCGCCGATTGAACGACACTCCCTTCCAACCTGCACCAGGTCTACTGCCGTGCCATCGGTCCAGTGATTGTTCGCCGTTGCCACTATCGCGGTGTCGGCATCGATGCATTCGAGGATAGCCGCTGTCCAATCGTTGTCGGCTGGCCTCGGCACTGTCTTGATCTTCGCGCTTCTTGCAGCGGCCAAGTTCATCCAGCTGTAAACATTGGAGGGAAACTGATCCTGTGAGACGACGATCGTTTGGTTCTCCTCAACCGGAAGGTTCCTCGCCGCGAGCGCGATTCCGTACGACGCAGCAGGGACGACGGCAACGTCGTTGGGCGAGCACCAAACCAGTTGTGAGAATAGCCGACGCAAATTCTCAACCGTTCTGAAGAAGTCGTCTGCCTGGATGGTCCAGGGGATTCGTTTTGCCTCCACCGCCCTGATTCCGGCCCGAGATGCAGACTTGAGCAAGGGCGCCGTGTAGGCGCAATTCAGGTAGGCGTGGTCTTCGGGAAGATCGAAAAGGTAGCGTTGGTCGGGAATCATGCCTCTCTCCTAAATCTCAAACGTACCGTCCGCCTCGAGTCGATTTCGGGGCCCGTGAAGGGTAGCACATTGTGCAGCTACATGTACGTCTACAACACTCTATGTTCCTATCCGGGAAAGTACCTACCGACAGCCCACAACATGGGAGCGGCAGATGGCCGAACGACTCAAAGACATGTTCTTCAAAGACGAATCCGTGAAGGCATTCGCGACGACGATGAAGAAACACTATGCACAGTTTGACGAGCAGAGGTTCTACGACCTGGTCT
>CAYTDU010001238.1:0-1521 GCA_964436395.1 uncultured Gemmatimonadaceae bacterium
TCACTACTTCGAAGGCCGCCGGGCGGAGTTCGAGCCGGACGAGGCGGGTGAGTATGTAATCAGGGTGACAGCCAGATTGGCTTTTGATGACGATCTGTTTCCAGAACAGACGACCGCCGAGCACTCGTTTACGTTGACGGCCGAGTATCCTCAAAGGATTCCTCCCACCTGTTCAACCGGCGACGGCAGTGAAATGCTGTTATTGATTTTCATCATAGCATTCATGATAAGGTGGTTGCGATGAGCCGGGGGTTCTTCTCGTGTCGAATGTTCCTGGTTGTCCTTCTATGTTTCGGATCGAGCATCTCCTGCGAAGATGAATCGGTATGTCCCTATAATACAGAGTATTTTGAAGAACGCGTCAGAACGGCTCGCCTGGCGGCAACTCTGGAAGGCCTGGTTCTGTTTGCCACGGCTACCTGCGGCGTCCAGTGGTATCCGGTGCGGGTAGACGGCGCGGTGGGGCCCGAGGACGGAAGAGTCGTTTGGATTGAGGGCGAGGAGTTCATGTGTGGGTTCAGTAGTGAATATATGCAGGCCGTGGTTCCCTGGAAGGATGGTTTTCGGGTTCTGACCGAGCATCATTCCATGTACCTGCGACCCGGCAATTCAATTGCGGAAGCAGTTCGTTTCACGCCGGGAACTTCGGCTATTCCGGACTCCGGTGATCTGTACGTGACTCTGGTCATGCCGGACGGCGATACCGTGTACGTCGTGTGGTCGGCCATGGAGTCAACGGAGCCCGAGGTGGTCTGGGTTGTGGGATTGGGCGTGCTGGACGACGAGGATCGGGTGTCACCTGTTGGTGAGCCGTTCTATAGAGGCCCGGTATCGATGCAAGTCTATCTCAGAGGCGCGCGCGTCTTTGGGGGATTTGATCCTGACACGCGTCACTTCTGGATCTTCCTCCAGGATACCAAGCAGGTCTTCGAGCTGGACACCGATGGTTCAGTGCTCGGGGAAGCCCAGTTTGACACTTCCCAGATGGGCTACCTGACGAACTGGACCAAGTTGCCCTCGGGGCAGTGGGCGGGCATGCACGGATGTCACCTGTGCACCTTCACGGCCCCGGAGGCTACGGACATGGAATGCCAATGTGCTTTAGGAGATGGCATCGGAGTTACTATCGCCCATGACATGAAACTCGATAGGGATGGAAACCTCTGGGTATCGCTCGCCACGCAATTCGGAGTATTTCTAGGTCGTTGGGACTATCAGGCGTCCAGTTTTGATCTGGAGACGGACATGCCTATCTTGGTCGGCGGGTGCGGATTTGTAATGGAGACAAATTAGAATGAGAAAAGCGCTATTGGCTGTTTTGTTGTTGCTGGTTACATCAGGAACATCCCCGGCGTCGGAGAAGACAGGAAATGTATCGAATATGTACGCACTCCTCGGAGGAGGGACCAATCTGCGAACTTCGGGATTTGGCGAAGGGTTCTACCCGGCGGCGCAGGCTGGATTCGGGTATCGGTGGAGGAAAGTGGAGTTTGAAGCGGACTTCTTGTTCTCCACGATTGA
>CAYTDU010001239.1:0-1520 GCA_964436395.1 uncultured Gemmatimonadaceae bacterium
ATCAACAAGAATATTGTTTTCAGAAATTTGTTTCTTGTATTCATTAACCTTATCCAGTTGAACTTGGGTGATCCCGCCATCAACCTGCCCGGGAGGTTGAGGGCCGGAAGATGGCATATAGACGATGCCCGCGTCGTCGATCTTGATTGCTCCCATGTTGTTGAAAAAGTCATCGATGCTACCGACGCCCGTAATGGTCACCTTCGTCAAGGCGGGTTCAGATCCACGAGGTGAGAGGCATCGAAAGCCGTATTGAAAGCAGAGCTAGCCTGGCCACCGTTGCACCCGATGCAAACCGCGATCGTATTGCCGTTCGTGACATGCGAACCCAGGAAAGTGAAACCCTCCCGTATGTAGTACTCGCCCCGTTGCGGGAAGTGATCATCCGTATCGTCGCCGCCAATCACTACCGGGCCGGCTGTCCATTCGGCTCGGACTGGGCCTGTCCCAGTCAACAATACAAGCCCCGCTAGAGCGAAAAGGGCAAGTCTGTCTCCGAAACCTCGCCGTCTTCTCCTCATCGCGGCCATGCCCCCCACGACCAACGCACACACGGTGGTCGGTTCAGGTACCACGATATTGTCCACGGAGAAGCCTACAGGTGAATCGCCCTCGAACCTCGCGCTTATCAGGTTCGTGAAACCTGAGAACTCGATGGTCTCAAAAAGGGGAAGCACGCCATCGAGCGGCGCGGTGAAGGAAATGGAACCACCTCCAACGAAAAAGCCTGTCACGATGACACAGGTACTAGGCCACTCCGTTGTGCCCTCGCCAAAATCCGCTTTCAGCAGATTAAATGTGCTCCCCTCGGCCTTGCTCATCGTAACGTTATTCTCAGTTAGGGTGCGCAGGCTCAGTGTTCCATTTTGGCTCCCGTCAGGCGGGTCGGCCATAATCTGCATGGGGCCTTCGCTTGTGAAGTGGAACCCTCTTGACGACGCTGACCAGGTAAGACTGCCGGGCGCCGTCCAATCCTCGAAGTCAACGATGGTGATTGCATTCACGTAAGACGTCGCAACCACGGTTACTAGCGCTCCTAGCCCCCCGATCATGCTAATGAATCTCATTGAAACTCTCCGCCCAACAAACAATTCACTACACAGGAATTACCAACAGCAAGAATACGGACAGCTCATTATCGCCATGGTAGCCTTGGGCCAACAGCGACATCGTGCTTACGTCGGATAAAGTGACCGGGCTGTTTTTCGGCACATGTTCAGAAAAGCAGCCGCGAACCACCTAGCTCCAGCGCCGTTTTCTCACCCGGCCGGAGCGCCCGCTCCAACTAAACGAGCACATGCTGCCGCCCGCCTCCGGCCCCCAACTTCCCACCACCTGCAGCAGCTCCACCAGGCGCTGCGCTTCTGATCGCTTGTTCGATCTCCGCACGGGTCATACCGGCGGTTTCGACTGCACCGCTGCGCCACCTGATCTCGCTTGCCGCCAGCGGCCGATTCGGGTGTGTCAATGCCAGCCCAAGCGCCAAAACCAATGTTCCGGCCACACTGATGAGAATGCGC
>CAYTDU010001240.1:0-1517 GCA_964436395.1 uncultured Gemmatimonadaceae bacterium
AACGCTTCGCCCGGCCCACCCAATTGATGGTAGCAGTAGCCTATATAGTAGTGAACCATAGGCGATATCCGCCGGCGCTCGGAGTGCTCGAGGTGGTCAACCAAGACCGCGAGGGCTTCATTGTAAAAGCGGGCATTCGCATAATCGATCGCCAGGTCCAGGCAAGTGTTTGCCGTGTCTTTCAACAATGACCGAACCGAACACAGCATCGCTTCGGCTGTGGATTCAGCCTTGCGTTCTCGCGCGATCAATGCGAGCTCGAACCTCGACCAGCAATCGAGTGCATCGATCCGGGCCGTCTCCCCGGCCAGTGCCTCTGCCTCATCCAGAAGGCTTCTTCGCCTCAGCACCACCGACTTGAGGTTGCGTGCTCTCAGGTGATGCTCCGACCCGTCCAGCGACTTCTCCAAGTGCTCCAGGGCTCGCGCCAACTCACTGTTTCGGCAGTCTATCTCTGCGAGTGCATAGTAGGCCGGGCGGGCCCAGGCGTTGCTCCAAGCGGCCTTGTAGAAGTAGCTGTACGCCTCGGTATAGCGCCCCTGGTACGATAGAGCCACTCCTAACCCGTAAAACGGCTCTGTATCGTAGGGATTGGGATTGCGGATTGTGAGCCGTTCGGCAGCGGTCCGGTAGTATTTCTCGGCATCGGCAAAAGACCCTCGCCCAAGAGCCAGACGGCCCATGGCCGTGTTGGTGCGTGAATCGCCTGGATCACGTTTCAGCGCTTCGCGATAGTACCATTGCGGATCGTAGCTGTGGTGACGGTACTGCTCGAGGTGTAGGCCGTTCAGATACAGCTCTTCCACCGAGTGTATGTTCTGCGGCTTCTCCGCGGGCTTCCTGGGAAGCGGTGCGTCTCTTGTGGAGGAAGGTATTGTTGTGTATGAAACCAAGAGTTTCGACTCGGATGAGAATAATTCGGCTCGAAGGTTTGTAGGGCTCGCGTCCGCGGGGAGAGTAGTTGTCTCGAGAAATGGTGTTGCAGGATCTAGATCCACAGCGCGCTTCATGAGAATCCGATCACCGCTGCGTAGCACAGCCGTGCAGCCTTTCTGTACTGCCGTGACGTGGAAACCCACCGTGGCACTGTTGGTGTCGACTTCAAGGCTGACAGCAGCGTCGATGGATGCGTTCTTGACAACGCCGATACGCCGTATCGGATACCAATATTGCTCGAACTCCCTGTGGTCGTACGGGAAAATCCACGAGAAGTCCGGCTGGTTATCCGTGTAGACCCCAGTCATCAGTTCCACATAAGGGCCGTCGTCATCGGTCAGGTTGCGCTGCCAGGCATTTCCAAAATCGTAGTTGCCCCAAGTGAAGAGCTTTTTACCCGGACTGATGTGGTGGTTGGCTACATGAACCGTTCCGGCGTCCGCTCGGAGGTCGTAGCCGGAAAGAAAATCAAAATCCGACTGTCCATGCATGACCATCAGTGAGGTCGGTACCTTGATGTTGGGAAACCAAGAAGCATCAACGCCACTGCCGTAGTCATAGGGGCGTGCGGTCTGGAAAAC
>CAYTDU010001241.1:0-1511 GCA_964436395.1 uncultured Gemmatimonadaceae bacterium
AGATGCGGAATCATGGGACGCGATCAGGAATGACCCGGACACCCAAGAGCAGGTTCTCGACTGGATTGACCGAGCTGATGCACTCAGGGCAGAAGCGACCGGCGAAGTCATGAAAGCGTACGCAGACGTGGGTGAGCCGGCCCCCGAACCGATACCAGAACACCAAATCGACTGGCTTCTCAAACACTTCCGATATCCTCTTGAGGTTGACCTGGCCGTAATGCGACGCACTGCCGGACTAGGCTGGGATCTAGCTTCCGGGAACAGGCGAAGCACAGTGTGGGATGTGAAGATCGCGTACAACGCTGGCCAGCCAATTCGGGGGAATCGCGTAATCACGCTGGTCACGGATGACACTCTGTTGCGCGATGTGGCAGTCAAGGCGAAGCAATCGCATGTGATTCGCTATTCTGACTACCTCCGCTCGGTGGGAGTCTCAACTTAACCCGCATGAAGCTGCCGAACGCGGAACGAGTGATTGACTCATGCGAACGGTGAGATTGCTAAGGTGCGGCGTTTCGCTCCTCTGGGGAGTGCTCACAACATGCGTTAGGCGCCATCCACAGGAACCCTGTGTTTGGCCTTGCTCTTTGAGGATAAGATTGCTCTATGCAGCGCACGCGAGATAGCCATTTCGTGCCCCAAGCATATCTTCGGCGCTGGTCCGATGCCGGCCAGAAGGTTTGGTGTTATCGCCTCCTGGTATCTCATCCCTCTGTGCCTAAATGGAAGAGGCACTCCATCCGAGGACTTGCCTACCAAGCGCATCTTTACACCAGCCTACGCGGTACAGAGGAAACAGATGACTTCGAACACTGGATCGAACGCGAATTCGAGACACCAGGCAGCGAGGCAATCGAGAAAGCTGTAAATGACCGTCGCCTCTCCAAGGCCGATTGGGCCGCGATGATACGGTACGCGGCTGCACAAGACGTTCGAACACCCGCCCGATACTACGAGAACGTGGCGCGCTGGAATCAGGAGCTGCCGCAACTCATCGAAAATGTTCTCACGGATAGCGTCGAGAAGTGGGAGCGGGATGATGACACCGAGCGCCAAGAACTTCAAAAAGCGGTCAAGTCCGACGCCGGTATGGAGGAGTTCCCATTCAAGGTCAGCATCACGCCAACCCCCGAAGTCGGTGGAGGGATCATCAAGGCTGAGACGATCCCCGGACGGCAAATGTGGGTTTCGAGCATGCGACTGTTGCTGACCCGTACGGTGATGGCCCTAATGGAGCATCGCTGGTCGCTCGTTCGGGCGCCCGATGGGGTGACCTGGCTCACGTCCGATGACCCTGTCATCAAACTCAACTTCACATCGGACACCGAGTACAGTTTCGGCGGCGGTTGGGGTAGCCGTGGCTCTGATATCATTTTCCCACTGTCCCCAACGCACGTTCTCTTCACCCAGATCGGGCACCGCCATCCTAATCGGTTCACGCCAAACGTTGATCTTACGAATCGGCTTCAGCGTATGACGGCAGAACATGCACATAGGTGGATCTACTC
>CAYTDU010001242.1:0-1511 GCA_964436395.1 uncultured Gemmatimonadaceae bacterium
TTAGGTGACGCACCCCAGATGGATGTGAGATAAGGCCGCGGTTCGTTGTCGAACGCCCAGTTCGAAACCGGCCCTATCTCGGGAACACTAACTGTGATTAGCGCATAAGCTGTGTCCCCGCTTCCTTCGGCCATGACGGTCACCTGGCCATTGCCCACCGCCGTCACCAGACCTGTCTCGGGATCGACGATTGCGATGCCCTCGTTGAGGCTGGACCAGTGGACGAGAGGCTGGGAGACCGGCGTCCCCTCGACGGAGAGCTGGTAGGTGGATCCCACTCCAGAGAGGGAGGCGCCGAATGGAGATACCATGAGGGAGCAGATGGGGGTGTCGTTATCGTCTACGGGGGGACCGGCCGGATCGTCGGTGCAGGCGAAGATCGCTGCCAGGCAAAGGCAGAAGAAGGTAGCCAACACAAGCCGGGATGGGGAACGAGGCTCCGGATTTCGGCCGAAAACGACCTGTTCCCAGGGCCTCGGGAGGAGCCTCGGGTCACTGTTCTGGCACATTGTTCTTTCCCGACAAGAAAGTGTTCGAGCGCTGCTTGTTCGTTTTGGGCGTCATGGAGGAGAGCCCATGATTCACAGTTCTCTGCCGGTCCTGCCCACACCTTCCCGAAACCTCAAGAAACGCGGGTGTACAGGTGTTGTCAAATGGCACGTTGTCACCGCGAGTTGAACAACAACAGCAATCCCGGCCCTAGCTCAGCCGGCACACAACAAGTTACCAAGAACGGATTCCCTTACCTTGTCCTAATGACGATGACGCCGCATTCTGAACCAACGGTGCTGAACTCAACTGGAACCTCTGCTGGTCCCCGATAGATCTCGACGCCCTCAACCTCATCGGGACTCACCCATTGATCGATGTCGAAGTGCAAAGTCGCAAACGCATCGCCTTGCATCCCAATCGGCATCGGCGGGTTGGGAACGTCGAGTATGGTGGCACCATTTAGGTAGATTGTCGGAGTACACCCACCCCGTCGCATCATCCGGACGACACGTGTGCCGGCACCCACCGCAACCACTGAAATGTCGGGGACGCTAGTCAGCAGGTCCGATAGGCAATATGGGTCACGCTCGTCGATATCCTGACGCGTGAAAAATCTACCTGGTCCCTGGCGCCTACGGTCGAATCCGATCAATGCTAGGAAGGAATCAGCCACCCGATCTGCTTCCACCACATACGGGGTTAGTTCGATGGGAACGCGCGTCACGGGCACACTGACGTCAAGTTGGGTTTGCTCCCCCAAAAGCCAGACTTTTGCGATTGCGGGGGCGTATCCAAGTCGCCGAAATTCGAGGATATTGATGCCGAGGCGCGCTGGAACGGCCGTCTCCTGGAACCGGCCATTGCTGTCGGTGTTTGTGAATACTATGCCGTTGACACCTACCTCTGCATTGCCAACCGGCTCCCCCGACTCCGCGTCGTATACTGATCCAAGCATGTCCACAGTGGGGGCCGCACTAGGCGATAGCAACACTGTACCAAGGTCGATCTCGTCCTCTGCG
>CAYTDU010001243.1:0-1509 GCA_964436395.1 uncultured Gemmatimonadaceae bacterium
ATAGATCCTCAAGCATTCTATAGGAAATGAAATCAGCGGTCAATGCACAATCATCGCCTGAGCCAGCAGCGCAGGTGCCGTCGTTGAGGGTGAGGGTACACTTCGTCAGCGGGTTTCATTTCAGGTATAGTGTAATCTGCGTCACACAGGGCCAGTGATGTTGCCGCAGTGCTGGGATGAGGAGGGAAACCGCATGAGAATAAAGGTCTTAGATGAACACGGCTACGAGCTAGCCTTGCTGGGGTTGTCGTTGTCGTACCGGCAGGACTCCGAAAAGATGCCGGAGGTGGCTCGGCGGCTGGCGCTCAAGGGGGGCGGGCACAACAAGTTCTTGGAGTCAATCATGCTCTGGCTCGACATCACCGCGCCGCGTTATTGGTGGCAGCAGTTCGATACCTACCGTGTCGGCGTGACCAAACAGAGCGAGTCCACCATGCATACCATGACCAAACGACCGCTTACGCAAGGAGACTTCGAGCACCCGATTCCCGCCGAAACCCTCGCTCATCTGAATGACCTGATTGCAGATAAGGACTGGAAACAGGTGAAGTGGCTGCTCCCGGAATCGTTCCTCCAGCGTCGGATCGTGTGTCTCAACTACATGGCACTGCAGCGGATGATCCGCCAGAGAGCCACGCACAAGCTCGAGGAGTGGCCCGCGTTCATCGACCAGGTTGTCAAGCAAGTCTCTCATCCCGAATTTCTGAAGGAAGGCTAAAGCCTCACTCGCCGATGATCTTGACGAGCACGCGTTTGCGACGCCGGCCGTCGAATTCGCCGTAGAAGATCTGCTCCCACGGGCCGAAGTCGAGTTGTCCGTCGGTGACGGCCACGACGACCTCGCGGCCCATGATCTGTCTCTTCAGATGGGCATCGCCGTTGTCTTCGCCCGTGTTGTTGTGCCGGTAGTGCGAGATCGGCTCGTGCGGCGCCAACTCTTCAAGCCAGCCCTCGTAGTCGGCGAGCAACCCAGACTCATCGTCGTTGATGTAGACGCTCGCCGTGATGTGCATCGCGTTGACGAGACAAAGCCCCTCCTTTATCCCGCTTTCTGAAAGCGCCTCCTCTACCTGCGGGGTGATGTTGATAAACGTCCGACGGGTGGGGATTTCGAACCACAATTCCTTGCGGAAGCTCTTCATCGTGTATCCCTCCTTGAGCAGTAATCGAATTCAGCGCGAAACGGAGCTATTCCTTCCTTCTATTTGCCATCGGCATAGTCTGCGAAGTGTTCAACCAGTTCCTTGCGCAGCCAAGCGCGGAACTCCTGGACCGCTGCAATGAGCGCCTCGGCCTCCGCTTCGCTGACAACACCGGCTTGGTCGTACATCAGTTTGTGGCGTTTGCGACGGGCGTGCTCAAAATCCAGGGCGAATGGCCGCTTGTTGGGTGGAAGGAGGGTTTCCAACTCCTGAGACGTGCGAAGATGGTGATGGGAAGCTCTGACACGTATGTGGTGAAGCCGGAGGTAGGCGGTTGCAAGTTGTAGTGCCGCGTTGTAGGCAAAGG
>CAYTDU010001244.1:0-1504 GCA_964436395.1 uncultured Gemmatimonadaceae bacterium
CATGTCCTTCCCCGGTCAGAACACGTGTTACGATCAAGGCGCCAATGACGGACACGGAGTGCTGGTTCACTCGGTCGCGATCGGCCCAGACAACGATGTTGGCTGGGTTGGTGTCGCGCACGGCGCGAGCGGGAACTGGATGGCAAACGTTGCTACCCAGAATGGGGACGCAGCGTTTTTTGGCAATGTCGTGGCGGCTCTCGACACGATGATATCTCTGGAAGGTGATCCAGTAGGATTCAGTTCCAAGGCGATCGTGAACATGTCCCTCGGGACCGACGACAACTATGCGGCGCTTCAGACAGCGGTCGCAGAGGCGTGGGATAACGGCATACTGTTGGTGGCCTCCGCCGGAAACAACGATGCCCCGGTGTCAGGAATACTATATCCAGCGAAATACGGCGACGTCATTGCAGTCACGGGTACCGATGAAGACGACGAGTTCGCCGACGAAAACTCCTTCTACTCCGAATGTGGCTCCGCGTATTCCAACTCGGGCACGCAGGCCGCGTTGAGCGCACCCTTTCATTGGCACGGAATAGGCTTCGACGGCGACATGGACGAGACCATATACCCTTCCTGCGGTACGTCCTTCGCCTCTGCAGCTGTCACGGGCGTTGCGGCGCTAATCTGGGACAAGTACCCCAGCTTCACGAACAACGACGTGCGTGCTCTGCTGGCGAAAACTGCCAAGGACGTGGAAGCACCCGGCTGGGATTCGCAAACAGGCTGGGGGCGCGTGGACGCGTACCGTGCCGTTTACTGCCCAGCCGAAGGCTGCAGAGTCCGTTTTGTTCTCGACGGCCCCGAGGAATTGGACGTTGACGAGAATGGCACGTGGTACGTGAATGATCTCGTTGGAGGTGTTAGCCCGTACACATACGCCTGGTATAAAAACGACGTGCTGCAAGCGGGCCAGACCAGTTCTTCCTTTACCACATCGTTCCCGACTCCCAGTGCCAACCACACAATTGCGGTGCTTGTAACTCCGACCTTCGGCGATGCGGACTCCGATTATCTCTATGTGGATGCAACGGAATGCGAGGAGGAGTGGTGCGGTTGATGGAATCGACCGAGCACAGATTTTTGATTCAGCGCGTCGTCGGTCCCCGACGCAGTGATCGTGTTCACCTCTCACGCAATTCTGTGCGTAAAACTGTTGGGTGTTGATATCTTGCCCGTGCACTCCGGCATCTCTGCGAAAGGCATGTCCGCATGCATAGTCGACCGCACCTTCTGAGGCTCTGGCCAGTCGGTCTCGTGATCGCGTCGGCCTCCGTCGCGGTGTCCTGTCACTCCGACGCGCTGCTGATGTACACAGCCGAGCCCGTTTCCTTCACAACGCTGGAGGGTCGCTGGGAGACCGGAAGCGGATTCAGCGATCGGCAGCGCATCGTCATTCGGACGCCGGCGCACCTTGTGGCGGTGTGGGAGCAGCTCGAGGCGCTACTTCCTCAGAAAACATCCCCGCCGCCGGTGGATTTTGAGCGAAACATCGTACTGG